>NZ_BCWL01000175.1 GCF_001592185.1 Bergeriella denitrificans NBRC 102155 | reverse complement strand
CTAAACCGATACCCAGCAAGGAGCACACCATGGCTACCATCGCCAAAGACATCTTTAAAGCCTACGACATCCGCGGCATCGTCGGCAAAACCCTCACCAACGAAGCCGCCTACTTAATCGGCAAAGCCATTGCCGCCAAAGCCGCCGCACAAGGCATCGACAAAATCGCCCTCGGCCGCGACGGCCGCCTGAGCGGCCCCGAGCTGATGGCGCACATCCAACGCGGCCTGACCGACAGCGGCATCAACGTACTCAATGTCGGCATGGTGGCCACGCCCATGCTGTATTTCGCCGCCGTCAACGAATGCGGCGGCAGCGGCGTGATGATTACCGGCAGCCACAATCCGCCGGATTACAACGGCTTCAAAATGATGCTCGGCGGCGACACGCTGGCAGGCGAGGCCATTCAGGAACTGCTGGCGCTGATTGAAGCCGACCGCTTTGTCGAAGCCGCATCCGCAGGCAGCGTGACCGAGCAGGACATCTCCGGCAGCTATCACGACCACATCATCGGCCACATCAAGCTCAAACGCCCGATGAAAATCGCCATCGACGCGGGCAACGGCGTCGGCGGCGCGTTTGCTGGCAAGCTCTACCGCGGCCTGGGCAACGAAGTCACCGAGCTTTTCTGCGAAGTGGACGGCACGTTCCCCAACCACCATCCCGATCCGTCCAAACCGAAAAACCTGCAAGACCTGATTGCCGAGCTGCAAAAGGGCGATGCCGAAATCGGCCTGGCGTTTGACGGCGATGCCGACCGCTTGGGCGTGGTCACCAAAGACGGCCACATCATCTACCCCGACCGCCAGCTGATGCTCTTCGCCCAAGACGTATTGAGCCGCAACCCGCAGGCCAAAGTGATTTTCGACGTCAAATCCACCCGCCTGCTCGCCCCCTGGATTAAGCAGCACGGCGGCGAGCCGATTATGGAAAAAACCGGCCACAGCTTCATCAAATCCAGCATGAAGAAAACCGGCGCTCTGGTCGCCGGCGAAATGAGCGGCCACATCTTCTTTAAAGAACGCTGGTTCGGCTTCGACGACGGCCTGTACGCTGGCGCGCGCCTGCTGGAAATTTTATCGGCATCCGACAACCCGTCTGCCGTGCTCAACAGCCTGCCGCAGAGCATCGCCACCCCCGAATTGAACATCGACCTGCCCGAAGGCAGCAACGGCCACCAAGTCATCGCCGAGCTGGCCGCGCAAGCCACATTCGAGGGCGCGCAGGAAATCATCACCATCGACGGCCTGCGTGTGGAATTTGCCGACGGCTTCGGCCTGATGCGCGCATCCAACACCACGCCGATTCTGGTGCTGCGTTTTGAAGCCGACAGCCAAGAAGCCATCGAGCGCATTCAAAACCAATTCAAAGCCCTGATTGAAAGCCGCCCCGGCCTGACCTGGCCGCTGTAAAGCCCCTGCGCCGAGGCCGTCTGAAAACTGATTTTCAGACGGCCTTTCCATTAGCCTGTTTTGCGGAAACCGCCATGCAAGAAATCAAATGCCCCCACTGCCACACCGCCTTCACCGTCAACGAAGCCGGTTATGCCGACATTCTCAACCAAGTCCGCACGCGCGAATTTCAAAACGAAATCCATGAGCGGCTGCAGCAGGCGCAAAAACAGTTCCAAAGCGAAATGCGCCTGGCCGAAACCCAAGCGCAGCAACAGCTGGAGCGCGAGCTGGCGGATAAAAACAGAGAAATCGCCGAACTTGCCAACCAAATCGCAGCACACGAAAAAGACAGCCGCCTGGCCGTCGGCGAAGCCGAAGGCCGTCTGAAAGCGCAAATTGCCGAGCAAGACAAACTCATCGCCGAATTGAAAGCCCAAGCCCAAAGCCTGGCCGCCGCCAAAGAAATGGAGAAAAAGCTGGAAATCACCCAAGCCGTGGCCGACAAAGACCGCCAATTGAGCGACCTGACCGCCCGCCTCGCGCTGGAAGCCAAAGAACGCGAATTGGAAAAACAAAACCTGCGCGAAAAATACGAAGGCGAATTAAAACAAAAAGACGAAACCATCGCCTTTTACAAAGATTTCAAAGCCCGCCAATCCACCAAAATGATAGGCGAAAGCCTCGAAGCCCATTGCGAAAACGAGTTCAACCGCATCCGCACCACCGCCTTCCCGCAAGCGCAGTTCGGCAAAGACAACGACGCCGCAAGCGGCAGCAAAGGCGACTACATCTACCGCGAATACGATTCCGACGGCAACGAAATCATCTCCATCATGTTTGAGATGAAAAACGAAAACGACCACACCGCCACCAAAAAGAAAAACGAACATTTTTTCAAAGAGTTGGACAAAGACCGCACCGAAAAAAAATGCGAATACGCCGTCCTCGTCTCGCTTTTGGAGGCCGACAGCGAACTCTACAACAGCGGCATCGTCGATGTTTCCTACGCCTACCCGAAAATGTACGTCGTACGCCCGCAGTTTTTCATTCCCCTGATTTCGCTCCTGCGCAACGCCGCGCTCAACTCCTTGAAATACAAGCAGGAAGCCGCCCGTATGCGCGCGCAGAATATCGACATCACGAATTTTGAAGAAGACCTCAACGCCTTCAAAGAAGGCTTCGCCCGCAACTACGACCTTGCCAGCCGCAAATTTCAGACGGCCATCGACGAAATCGACAAAACCATCACCCACCTGCAGAAAACCAAAGAAGCCCTGCTTTCTTCTGAAAACAACCTGCGCCTGGCCAACAGCAAAGCGGCGGATTTGACGGTGAAAAAACTGGTACGCAAAAACCCGACCATGAAAGCCGCGTTTGAAGCCTTGGGAAAAGAGTAAGCCTGCTGCCGTCTAAAATATGTAGCAAAATACAGATGGCTGAGCAAAGTCGAAGCCATTATCTGCGAGCTTCCGGATAAACATTGAGATATTTTTATTGTTTTCAACGATGTATGAATTTGCACAGACAGAAAATCACCAGATTTTCGTCATTCCCGCGCAGGCGGGAATCCAGGAGGTAAAATTCCTGAAGCCTTGAAAACATTACAGAAATATTAAATTTCTGGATTCCCGCCTGCGCGGGAATGACGAATCCTTGCAGATTCTGTCTGTCTAAGAAAATACGTTACTGAAAATTAAAAATATATTCTATTTGATTATTCCGAACTCACGTTACCTATATACAAAGGCCGTCTGAAAACCGAAAAAAACCAAAGGAAACCCCCATGAAAACCTATCTTGTCGGCGGCGCGGTGCGCGACGCCCTGCTCGGCCTCGAAGTCAAAGACCGCGATTGGGTGGTGGTCGGCGAAAATGCGGAAAGTATGGCGGCTCGCGGGTTTCAGCCGGTCGGCAGAGATTTTCCCGTCTTCCTGCACCCGCAAACGCACGAAGAATACGCGCTGGCGCGTACCGAACGCAAAACCGCCAAAGGCTATGCCGGTTTCGTATTTCATGCCGGAAAAGAAGTCACGCTGGAGCAGGACTTATTGCGCCGCGACCTGACCATCAACGCCATGGCACAAGATTCAGACGGCCGGATTATCGACCCCTACGGCGGGCGGCAGGATTTGGAACACGGCATTCTGCGCCATGTTTCGCCCGCATTTGCCGAAGATCCGGTACGGATTTTACGCATTGCCCGTTTTGCCGCGCGTTACGGTTTCGAGATTGCCCCGGAAACCATGGCTTTGATGAAAAACATGGTCGCAAACGGCGAGGCCGAAGCCTTGGTGGCTGAACGCGTGTGGCAGGAATTGGCCAAAGGCCTGATGGAACGCGCGCCGCGCCGCATGATGGAAGTATTGCGCGAATGCGGGGCATTGAAAGTATTGCTGCCCGAAGTGGACGCGCTGTTCGGCGTGCCGCAGCGGGCGGATTACCATCCTGAAATCGATTGCGGCATCCACACCCTGATGGTGCTGCAATGCGCCGCCGATATGGGCTTGAGCCTGCCCGAACGCTATGCCGCGCTCCTGCACGACCTGGGCAAAGCGCTGACCCCGCCCGACATCCTGCCCAAACACCACGGCCACGACATCAACGGCGTGGCACCGGTTCGCGCAGTCAACGGGCGTTTGCGCGCGCCCAAGCATTGTGCGGAATTGGCCGAACTGGTGTGCCGCTGGCACATCATTTTCCACCAAGTCGCCCAACTCAAAACCTCGACGGTTATCGATGTCTTAAAAAAAACCGACGCCTTCCGCCGCCCCGAGCGTTTTCAGACGGCCTTAAACGTCTGCATCGCCGATGCGCGCGGACGCTTGAATTTCGAACACGCCCCCTACCCGCAGCGCGAACACTGGCTGGCGCTGCTGGCCGCCGCCAACGAAGTCGACTCCGCCGCCATCGCCGCCGAGTGCCGGCAAAACGGCAAAGCCCATCTGATTGCCGACAAAATCGACGCCGCGCGTCGGCAACTGATTACACCGCTGCACAAAAGCTACCCGCATTCATAAAGCAGCAAAAAGCCGTCTGAAAAACGCAGTAACCTGCATTTTTCAGACGGCTTTTCAGCATATATAGCTGGAGAAATTAAACTCTGATACAAGGCGGCAAGCCACAGGCAATACAAATCGTACGGGTCGGCGGACTGGTTGCTTCA
>NZ_BCWL01000174.1 GCF_001592185.1 Bergeriella denitrificans NBRC 102155 | reverse complement strand
ACAGCATTGTCGTGATGGATAATGCAACATTCCATAAGCGGTCAGACACCATAGGAGCTATTGAGAATGCAGGGCATATTGTCTTGTGGCTGCCACCCTACAGTCCCGACTTAAATCCAATAGAAAAAACATGGGCTTGGATTAAACAGTTAAGGAAACAATGGCGGATTGCTGACATTGGACTGCTGCTGTTTTGGTTTCTGGTACTCATTACTATTTATTAAGAATTCTACTATATATTGTGCAAGTGTTGATGAAAAGCTACGTTGCTGAAAAGTACAAAAAAGCCGTCTGAAAATGTGATTTTTCAGACGGCTTTTTGTGCTATATCGTTCTATGCCTTACTTTCATCAAGCTTTCGTCAAGCATTTTTCGATACGGCTGGGCGTGGTTTTACCCGCGTGCCAGCTTTTGATACACGCCGGAGACGTCGTCGCTGCCGAAGCCTGCGGCGACTGCTTCGCGGTAGCTTTCGGCCACGCTTTCGAGGGCGGGGAGGGTGCGGCCGGCGGCGGCCATTTCGCTGCAGGCCAGATTGAGGTCTTTACTGGCGTGTTTCAGCATAAACGCGGCGGGGAAACGCTCTTCGGCCCACAGGGATTTTTTGGTTTGGAACATGGGGGAATCCATTGCGGAGCCGCCGACAGCTTCGATGATGGTGTCGGTGTCGATGCCGAATTGGCGTGCCATGAGCATGGCTTCGCTGTAGGCTTCGCCGAATATGCCCAGAAGTGAGTTGAGCACCAGCTTGGCGCCGGAGCCTTTGCTGACGTCGCCGAAGTGGAAGGTTTGTTTGCCGAGAAACGAGAAGACGGGCTGCAGCGGCGCCAGGATGTCGGCATCGCCGCCGAAGAGAATCAGCAGGGTGCCGTTGGTGGCGGGGGCGACCGAGCCGGATACGGGGGCTTCGGCAAAGCGTCCGCCCGCGGCTTCAACCAGGGCTTTGACGGCCAGATTTTCAGACGGGGCGATGGTGCTCATGTTGATGATGGTTTTGCCGCTCAGCAGCTTTTGGATGTCGTCGTTTAAGATGTCGCATACGGCGGCGTAGTCGGAAACCATCAGGAAAATGACGTCGTGCTGCTCAAGCAGGGCGGGGATGTCGGCGTAGGCGGTGGCGCCTTTGGCTTCGAGAGCTTGGGTTTTGTCGGGCGAGCGGTTGTAGATGCCGACTTGGATGCCGTTGTCGAGCAGGCGGTTGACCATGGGCACGCCCATTTGGCCGATGCCGATCCAGCCGATAGATTGGTATGTCTCCATTGTGTTCTCCTTTTTTAGGTAGTGGGTGGCCGTCTGAAAAACGGGGTTTTTCAGACGGCTTGGGTATTGCGTTGTGCCGGCGATAACGGCGCTTAGGCAGTCAGCGTGCCTTTGGTGGAGGGCATTTTGCCGGCCATGCGCTCGTCAAACTCCACCGCCATACGCAGGGCGCGGCCGAAGGCTTTGAATACGGTTTCGGCCTGGTGATGGGCGTTTTTGCCGCGCAGGTTGTCGATGTGCAGGGTCATCATGCTGTGGTTGACCAAGCCGTGGAAAAATTCGCTGAACAAATCGACATCGAAGCGGCCGATGAGGGCGCGGGTAAATTCGATGTTGTATTCCAAACCGGGGCGGCCGGATAAATCCAAGACCACGCGGCTCAAGGCTTCGTCGAGCGGTACATAGGCGTGGCCGTAGCGGCGGATGCCGGTTTTGTCGCCCAGCGCCTGTTTGAGCGCCTGGCCGAGGGTGATGCCGATGTCTTCTACGGTGTGGTGATCGTCGATGTGCAGGTCGCCTTTGCAGGTGATGTCCAAATTAATCAGGCCGTGGCGGGCGATTTGGTCGAGCATGTGCTCCAGAAACGGCACACCGGTATCGAAGCGGGCTTTGCCTGTGCCGTCGAGATTGAGGGACACGGTAATCTGCGTTTCGCTGGTGTGGCGGCTGACGGTGACGAAGCGGCCTTCGGTAGAGATGGCGAACGCGGTGGCCGGCATTTCGGCGGCTTTGGCTTCGGCGGCCGCAGTTTTTTCGGCGTCTTTGCTGTGGTCACGGTCGAGCCAGCCTTTGCGTTTGCCCATGGCTTCTTCCAGCTTGCGGGCCAGGCTGTTGCGGATGCCGCGCGCGTTTTCTTCGCCGCTTTGCGCTTCCAGACGGCGCTTGAGTTGGGAGAGGGAAGCGGATTTGTCGTAGCCGCAGCGGCGGGCGAGCTTGCTCAGGCTGCCGGCTTCTTCAATCAGCAGCAGCAGGTTGGTCAGGTGGCGTTGTGTTTTGTTCATGGCGGTACTCTTAATGTTACGGATTGGATAAGTGTATGCGGAAAATCAGGCGTACAGGCGGCGGATAACCGACAATACGGCGTCGTTTTGTTCGGGCGAGCCTATGGTGATGCGGACGCATTGCGCCAGCAGCGGGTGTGCGCCGTGCAGCTTTTTAATCAGGATTTTTTCGGCTTTGAGCGCGTCAAACAGCGCTTGGGCATCGGGCACACGCACAGTGATGAAGTTGGCGCTGCTGGGAAAGGCACGCAGGGCATCGATTGCAGATAATTCGGCAAACACGCGCTCGCGTTCGGCTTTGAGTGCCAATACGGTATCGTTAATCACTTGAAAATGGTGCATAGCGAATTTTGCCGTCGCCAGACTGAGCTGGTTCATATTGTAGGGCGGCAGGATTTTGGCCAGCTCGCCCATTAAATCGGGGTGGCCGCAGGCATAGCCGATGCGGATGCCGGCAAAACCGATTTTGCTGACGGTACGCATCACCACCAGATTGCCGATGCTGCCGGCTTGGGGCAGGAAGCTGTCGCCGTTGAACGCACCGTAGGCTTCGTCCACCACCACAATGCCTTTAGCCGCGCGGACGATTGCTTCCACTTCGGCGCGGCTGAAGCAGACGCCGGTGGGGTTGTTGGGGTAGGCGATAAAGGTAATCGCGGGATTGTGCGTTTCGATGGCGGACAACACGGCGGGCAGGTTGAGCGTAAAATCGTCATTGAGCGGCACGCCGATATAGTCCAAGCCGTATAAAGCCGCGTTGTGCCGGTACATCACAAAGCTCGGCTCAACCGCCAGCATGGCCGTGCCGGGTTTGGCCACCAGCATGGTGAGAAACTGGATCAGCTCGTCCGAGCCGTTACCCAATGCGATGTGCGCGGCTTCGGGAATGCCGAACGCATCGCGCAAAGCCTCCTGCAGGCCGCTGGCCGCCGGATTGGGGTAAAGATGAACGGGCGCTTGAGCCAGTGCATCTTGCCATGCCTGCCGCAATGCCTGCGCTTCAAACGGGTGGTAAGGGCTTTCCATCGCATCCAGCTTGGTAAAGCCCTCAGGCAAATCGGCAACGTGGTAAGCCGTCATCGCCCGGACATCGGGGCGGACAAATTCAAGAGGCGCGCTCATGGCTATCCTTTCAGGCAGAGTGCAGACAGGCCGCAACAGGTTCGCAAAGAATTGTAATGTAGCATAAAAAACATATTAAATCAGCAATTCGGCACGGCACGGGCGTTTTCAGACGGCTATAATTCAATAAAATACCCTGTTTCAAGGTAGAAAATCAATGTTCTGACAGCTGTCGGACTGCTTTGTCAACGTTTGCCGCCGCGTTTGGGCGGTTTGATTAAAGAAACGCCGTTTGATGAAATATTTTTCCTTAATGCTTTTGCTGCCGCTGTGCGCCTGCTACGCGCCGGTGCAAACCCCGCCGGTGGCGGTTGCCTCGGGCGCACACGCCGCAGCCAAAGGCCAGGATGACGTGTTGCTGGAGCGCGGCGCGGCCGCTTACCGGCGCAAAAGCTATCAAGAAGCCATGACCGCCTTTATCCAGGCATCGGCCGCCGGCAATGTCGCCGCTTCGCGCCATATCGGGCTGATGTATCTCAACGGATACGGCGTGGCGCGTAATGCCAAGCGGGCGGCTGCCGAGTTTGCCAAAGCTGCCGCAGCAGGCGATACCGGCGCGCAATATTGGCTGGCTTATTGCTATGAACACGGCATCGGCCTGCCGCAAGACGAAGAAGCCGCCTTAGCGTGGTATCACGCCGCAGCGGGTGGCGATGACGAATCTTCCGCCGCTGCCATGACCGCCGTAGGCCGCTTGAACGAAGCCGACGACAAAGCCGCCGCGATGGTGTGGTATCGGCGTGCGGCTGCCGCAGGCGATAAAGAAGCCGCCAATGCCTTGCGTGAAATGGGTGATGATTAAGCGGCGGAAATATTGTCAGACAGATTGAGATTTTTGCAAAAAAACTGAAACATTCAGCGGACTTGCGAAGCTAATGATGGCTAAGGAATTTTAAATATTTTTGCAAAGTTTCAGATTGTCAGAAACCGGCAGAAGCAGAAAGGCACGGTCTGTTGATGATATTGCCGCGCTTGCAATGTCGGATAAACGCAATAAGTGCGGTGAAAAACCTGCAAAAGGCCGTCTGAAAAACGGATTATTTATCGGCGTGGCTGATTTTTTGATGAAATGGATGATGCGCTTTAATTTTAAACGGTCATTTAGATAATGTGCGTTCGGGATAAGTACTGAATAACTTTTGATATTTCAGTATTGTAGGGTGGCAGCCCCGACCTACTGCTACTGTGCGGCAGCAGC
>NZ_BCWL01000173.1 GCF_001592185.1 Bergeriella denitrificans NBRC 102155 | reverse complement strand
TCATCGAAGGCCATCAGAATGAGACAAGGCAGCAAGCCATATCATTTTGATTTTTAATGTCTATCACCATCGCCGCTCAGGCGCGCTTGGATATCCTCTGGCACGCTGCCGCCGTATTCTTCCTGCAACAGCGCCACGATGCGGCGGGCAGGCTCTAAATCGCCTTTTTCCAGATACATGCGTGCCAAATCGTATTCCGCTTCCAACAGGGCGGCGGCATCGCGCTGCCCTGCTTCATCTGCATCATCGTCGGTATCGGCTGCCGCTTCCTGAGCTTCGGGTGCTTGCGGCGGGGCAATCCATTCGACGGCATCGCTGTACATAACGGCTTCGTCTGTTGGCGCGGTAAAAGGCAGCGGCTCGTCTGCTTCCTGCTCTACTTCGGCAGGCGCGGCGGCTGTATGTGGCAGATTTTCAGACGGCTGCGGTGCGTCGGGATAGGGAAAATCCAAGGGGCTGTGGGCGGGTTCTGCCGCTTGATAGGCGCTGCCGCCGTCAAACGCGCTGCGGCGTCCGTCAAACTCCGGGGTTTGGGGCGGCGCGGCGGCAGGGCTGCCGGGCAGGATGCCGCCCAAGCCGTCATCAAAACCTGCTTCGGCATCTTGTTCAACCGTATCCGCATCGCTGCCGCCTCGGCGCAGGCGTTTGCCCAGCATCATCACTGCAGCCAGCAGCAGGCAGCCCAGCAATACCCAATGCCAGATGCCTTTTTCCCGGGCAGGCGGTTCAGACGGTACGACGGCGGCTGAAGCATTATCAGGCGCGGCATCCGATGCCGGCTCTTGCCCGGCTGCGGATGCTGCTTCGGAAGCGTGCCATGCTTGCGGCGGGGCTTCGTGTTCCGTGGTTTCTTGCGGCGGAACAACGCTATGCGGCTCGGTGATTGCGCTTTTTTCAGACGGCTCTACTGCCGGGGGCAATGCGGCGGGCGGCGGCGCGGTATGGGACGCTGCGGGTGTGATGTGCACCGGCGCGCTGCGCGGCGGCGGGGTTTCCGCAACGCGCGGCGGCTCGCTTACGCGGTCGGCAGTGGGCGCGGCAGGTGCGGCCGTCGGCACACGCGCTTCTTCGGGCTGCTCGGGCGCTTCGGCCTGTTGGCGGCGGCCTTGTCGGGCCTGGCTGACGTATTCTTTGGGGTCAAGTATGGCGGTGTATTCGCGCGACTGGCTGCCGATGGTCACTCTGAACACCATAACCGGCTCGCTGACGGCTTTGCGCGTATAAAGGCGCACGACCACATCATCGCCCGAGCGGCGCATCTTGGCTTTCAGGCTGCTATCGGATACAGCCAGGCCGTCGCCGTCGCGCAGAGCTTCCGCTTCTTCCCCCTTAACCGTAATACTGCCGGAAAAAGGCTCGCCCAGCCCGGATTGAACGGTCAGGCCGCCCAACCCCGCCCAAGATGCCGCCGCCGCGAACAAGGCGGCTGAGGCGGCCATCAGCTGAATCGGTTTGCTTGTTTTCAATGTCTGCCCTTACGGAGAAAGCCTGCGCGCCATGCGGCGGCTTAGGGATAAAGCCACATCATATCGCTTAAATGCCCGCACTGCCAAGCCGCCTGCTAAATTAAGTTAAATTCCGCCCAAAATCCGGCTGAATATACTGCATTTTCCTGCCGTTCTTTTACTTTTTATTGCAGCGGCGCCGCGCGGGGCGGGCAAATGCCGTCTGAATTTACATTTTTTAAACCCGCCATACAGTCGGACGCTGCGCCCGTGCGCCAAACAGGTGCAAAAACAAACGCCAGGCTGTATGATGGCGGTTTGCTTGTTCTTTATTGGCACACGTATGAAAGCTCTGAGTGATTTATTGGCCGTGATACTGTTTTTCGCCACTTATATGCTGACGAAAGACATGATTCTGGCAACGGCCGTGGCGCTGGTTATCGGCGTGGTGCAGGCCGCCGCCGCGTATTGGAAGCATAAAAAGCTCGACACCATGCAGTGGGTGGGGCTGATTCTGATTGTGGTCATGGGCGGCGCAACCATTCTGCTGAAAGACGACCGCTTCATTATGTGGAAGCCGACCGCGCTGTTTTGGGTGGGCGCGCTGCTTTTGCTCGGCAGCCATCTGGCCGGCAAAAACGGCCTGAAAGCCGCCATGGGCAAAGAGCTCAAACTTTCAGACGGCGTGTGGCGCAAGCTGACTTATGCTTGGGTGGGCTTCTTGATTTTTATGGGGCTTGCCAATATTTTCGTCTTTCAGAATTTCAGCAAAGACCAATGGGTGAGCTATAAATTATTCGGCTCGACCGGTTTGATGATTGTTTTTGTAATCGGACAAGGCCTGTACTTGAGCCGACATTTACCCCAGGAGGAATAACCGATGGAATACTTTATGCTGCTGGCTACCGATGCCGAAGACGTACATGAGGCACGCATGGCCGCCCGCCCCGCCCACCTGGCGCGTTTGGAAGCCCTGAAAGCCGAAGGCCGCCTGATTACCGCCGGCCCCAACCCCCTGCCGGACAACCCCGAGCGCGTATCGGGCAGCCTGATTGTGGCGCAGTTTGAATCGCTCGACGCGGCGCAGGAATGGGCGGAGCAAGATCCTTACGTCGATGCCGGCGTCTATGCCGAAGTATTGATTAAACCTTTCAAAGCGGTATTCAAATAATGGATATGCGCCAAGCCATCGAAAGCCGTCTGAAAAGTCTGGATGTGCAGGTATTCGAGTTTCAGGACGACAGCCATTTGCACGTCGGCCACGCCGGCAATACGGGCGGCGGCCACTACACCGTGCAGATTGTCAGCCCGCGTTTTCAGGATACCGGCCGCCTCGAGCGCCAGCGCATGGTGAAAAACCTGCTGCAGGACCTGTTTTCAGACGGCCTGATTCATGCCTTGAGCATCAAGGCGCAAACGCCCGACGAATATTTCCGCTAACCCCTGTCTTTTAATATTTTTATTTTTAACAAGAGAACATTATGAAAAAAATCCATTTCGCATCCGCACTGATGATGGCCGCCGTATCCGGCAGCCTGTTTGCCCAAACCCTCGTAACCGTCAACGGCCAAGCCATCGACAGCAGCGTGATTGACAACCAAGTCAAAAACATCCGCGCGGCCAACAGCCAAATCCAAGACTCGCCCGCCCTGCGCCAAGAGCTGACCAACAACCAAATCGTCGCCACCGTTATCAGCCAGGAAGCCAAACGCCTGAAGCTGGATCAAAGTGCGGAATACAAACAAGCCGTTGAGCAGGCCCGCGCAGCGGCCAAGCAGAGCGGCGAAGACAAAAAAGCCGGCTTCAAAGCCGACTGGGCCGCATTTGAAACCAACCTGCTCGGCCAAGCCTACCTGATGCACACCGTACGCCAAAATCCGGTGCAGGAAGCCGACGTAAAAGCCGCTTACGACCAATTCAGTAAACGCTACAAAGGCACTCAGGAAGTCCAACTGGGCGAAATCCTGACCCGCAGCAGCGCCGATGCCGAAAAAGCCATTGCCGATTTGAAAGCCAAAAAAAGCTTCTCCAGCGTGTTGCAGCAATACAGCATGGACGAGCGCGCCAAGCAGACCGGCGGCATTTCCGCCAACTACATCCCGCTGAAAGACCTGGAGCAAAATATGCCCCAAGTATACGCAGCCGTGAAAGACCTGAAAAAAGGCGGCTACACCGCCAAGCCGCTGTTTGACGGCAATGTATACGGCGTGTTCTACATCAACGACCGCCGCAGCATCAAAGTGCCGACTTACGACCAAACGAAAAACAACATCGCCGGCGACCTGCAAGAAGCCCGCGTAGATGCCGCCATCCGTTCCCTGATGCAAAAAGCCGACATCAAGCCGGCCAAATAAGCCATACGGAGTAGCCGAACATGAAACACGCCCACCTTGCCGCCGCCCTGTCTGCGGCGGCACTGGCCGGGCTTGCCTTGGCCAAAGCGCCCGAAATCGACCCTGCCCGCGTGGACAGCATGGTCGCGCAAGTGCTTCAGCAAGCCGACCAAAACCCCGACCAAACCCATAAAGCAGACGGCAAAGCCATACGGCAAAACGCCCTGACCCGCCTGCAAACCTTAGAAATTCTCAAAAACGAAGCCCTCAAACTCGGCCTCGACAAAGATCCGGAAATCCGCAGCCGCTTCCAAAACATGGAAGCCCAGTTTTACGCCGGACAATATTCCGACTACCTGATGCGCCATACCGAAGCCGACGACAGCGAGCTGCGCCGCTTTTACGACCAGCAGACACGCATGATCAAGCTGCAGCAGGTCAACTTCGCCACCGCCGAAGAAGCCCGCGCCGCGCAGCAGCTGCTGCTCAAAGGTCTTTCATTCGAGCAGCTGATGAAGCGCTACCCCAATGCCGACCAAACCTTCGACCAATTCATCCTGCCACAGCAGCTTCCCGCACCCTTAGCCGCCGCCGTCGAGCCGCTCAACCGCGGCGACGTGACCCGCGAGCCGGTACGGATAAACAACCGCTATTATCTGTTCAAACTCAGCAAAGTCGAGCGCAATCCCAAAGCCCGCCCGTTCGAGCTGGTACGCAACCAAATCGCCCGACAGGTCAAGCAGCAGAAAGTCAACCGGCAAATCAACCGGATTTTGCAGGAAAACGGCATCAAGCCGTAAGCACCCGCAACCGAAGCCGTCTGAAAACGCCCGTGCAGATAACCGGCACGCGCCGATATTCAGACGGCTTTTATATAGTCGGAGAAA
>NZ_BCWL01000172.1 GCF_001592185.1 Bergeriella denitrificans NBRC 102155 | reverse complement strand
ATACAACGTGTTTGCATTATCCGAAAAGCAACGCTCAATCGCCCATTGCGGCCAGCAATTCGGCCTGATGCTCGGCAATCAGCGCGCCGGTGAGTTCTTCCAAATCGCCGTCCATAATAAAATCCAGCTTGTGCAAAGTCAGATTGATTCGGTGGTCGGTCACGCGGCCTTGCGGGTAGTTGTAGGTGCGGATGCGCTCGCTGCGGTCGCCGCTGCCGATTAAGGATTTGCGCTCCGCCGCTTCTTTGGCCTGCGCTTCGCGTTTTTGCGCGTCGTTCAAACGCGCCGCCAATACTTTCATGGCCTGCGCTTTGTTGGCGTGCTGGCTGCGGCCGTCCTGACACTCCACCACCATGCCCGTGGGCAGGTGGGTGATGCGCACGGCGGAATCGGTTTTGTTGATGTGCTGGCCGCCCGCGCCCGATGCGCGGAAGGTGTCGATACGCAAATCGGCCGGGTTCAATTCGATTTCTTCCAATTCGTCCGCCTCAGGCATCACGGCGACGGTACAGGCCGAGGTGTGGATGCGCCCCTGGCTTTCGGTAGCGGGCACGCGCTGCACGCGGTGGCCGCCGCTCTCGAATTTCAGACGGCTGTATGCGCCCAGGCCGACGATGCGGGCGATAACTTCTTTATAACCGCCCAGCTCGCTTTCATTCGCCGACACGATTTCCACCTGCCAGCGGTTGCGCTCGGCGTAACGGCTGTACATCCGCAGCAAATCGCCGGCAAACAGCGCGGCTTCGTCGCCGCCCGTACCCGCGCGTACCTCGATAAAGATGTTTTTATCGTCATCGGCATCTTTGGGCAGCAGCAGCTTTTGCAACTCGGTATCAAGCGCGTCGATTTTGCTTTGCGCCGCTTCGATTTCTTCGGCGGCAAAGTCTTTCATTTCCGGGTCTTGCAGCATGTCGCGGGCATCGGCCAAATCGCTCTGCGCCAGCGTATATTGCGCGAACACTTCCACCACCGGCGTCAGCTCCGCGTGCTCGCGCGTGAGCTTGCGGTAGTTGTCCATATCTTCCGTGGCTTCGGGCTGGCCGAGCAGATGGGTAACTTCTTCCAGTCGGTCGGCAAGCTGCTGTAATTTGTCTAAGATAGAGGGTTTCATAGTTTTTCCACAATAAAGGCCGTCTGAAACGGCGGCGCGTGCGCCCTGCGTTTTTCAGACGGCATAACGGGCGTTATTATAACGCAAAACTGCCTGTCTCCAGGCAGTTTCTCCCGCACGCGCTTCAGCTGAACAGCGAAGCAAAGCCCGTCAACAGCGCCATCAGCGTGCCGACGAAAGGCCACATAATCGTGCTCAGCAGCCCGCTCATCACCAAAAACAGCAAAATCCACATGCCGTAAGGCTCGATTTTGCGGTATTGCATGGACGCGCGCGCCGGCAGGAAGCTGTCCACCACCCGGCCGCCGTCCAGCGGCGGAATCGGCAGCATATTCAAGACAAACAAAATCACGTTGATGCTGATGCCGTAGCCCGCCATTTTAGAGAGCGGATATTGGAAGGATTCCGGTGCGTAGTGCGCCAGGCCGAACGCCAAAGCCCAGCCGAACGCCATCGCCAGATTGGAAAGCGGCCCGGCCAGCGCCACCATGCGCCAGCCCAGTCGCACATCGCGGAAATGGCGCGGCACGATGGGCACGGGCTTGGCCCAGCCGAACAGAAACGGCGCGGATACGGCCAGCAGAAACAGCGGCACCAATACCGTACCGATTAAATCGATGTGCGCCAGCGGGTTCAGGGTCAGCCGCCCCATCTGCTCGGCAGTGCGGTCGCCCCAATAGCGCGCGGCGTAAGCGTGGGAGGCTTCGTGTACGGTAATCGCCAGCAATACCGGCAGCACGGCCAAGAGAAACACGCCCAAATCGAAATTCTGAAACATGGCTTTCCTTATAGATTAATCGGTTTTCAGACGGCCTGCGGCAAAGATACACAGCGCCACCGCCCGAAGTATATCGGCATCCGCGCATCCCTATCAAGCCCGTGCGCGCCCATACGCTGCAGCGGCGCGGCAAACCGATAAAATCTTGACAATTTTTGACTTTTTCCGCTAATATTCCCCATTAATTTTGATTAATGCCGATTTGACACAGCTTGCGGGCACAAACAGCTAAAGCGTTCGTCATGAAACGTAACCGCCAGCCCGTTGTGTCCGCATCGGGCTTTGTCGTATTTGGATGCAACGCATGATTATTTTAGACAAGGTTTCCAAGCGCTATCAAACCCGCGACAAATCGTGGTTTACCGCCGTCGAGCCGACGACCTTGGAAATCAAAGCAGGCGAAATTTTCGGCCTGATGGGCTACTCCGGCGCGGGCAAATCCACACTGCTGCGCCTGATTAACCTTTTGGAGCGCCCCGACAGCGGTACGGTTACCGTCGGCGGCCAAAACCTCACCGCCCTGAATGCCGCCGGCCTGCGCCAAGCGCGCCAGAATATCGGCATGGTGTTTCAGCAGTTCAACTTATTAAGCAACCGCACCGTAGCCGACAACGTGGCCTTTCCTTTGGAAATCGCCGGCTGGCCGTCTGAAAAAATCAAAGCGCGCGTGGCGGAATGTTTGGAAATCGTCGGCCTGCAAGAGCGCGCCGGCCACTTTCCCGCCCAGCTTTCCGGCGGCCAGAAGCAGCGCGTCGGCATTGCCCGCGCCCTCGCCTCCAACCCGCAAGTGATTTTGGCTGACGAGCCGACTTCCGCGCTCGACCCGGCGACGACCCGCAGCGTGTTGGAATGTTTGGAAGACATCAACAAACGCTTCAACGTGACCATCGTCATTGTGACCCACGAAATGAGCGTCATCCGCCGCCTGTGCGACCGCGCCGCGCTGTTGGACAAAGGCCGCCTGCTGGAAGTCGTGGAAGTACGCAACAACCAAATCCACGCCCAATCGGAAATCGGGCGCGAACTGATTCGGGAGGATTAAGATGGCCGGTTTATCTTTGCAACAAGCCCTGTCCACCATCGTCAATATGAAAGGCGAAATCCTGCAGGCACTGGGCGAAACCTTCATCATGGTCGGGCTCTCCACCACGTTCGCCGTCGTGTTCGGCACGCTTTTGGGCGTATTGCTCTTCGTCACCGCCAACCGCCAGCTGCATTACAACAAACCGCTGAATTTCCTGCTCGACAATCTGGTTAACCTGATGCGTGCGTTTCCGTTCGTCATCCTGATGATTGCCATGATTCCGGCCACCCGCGCCATCGTCGGCAGCACCATCGGCCCGATTGCCGCGTCTTTGGTCTTGAGCGTGTCCGGCCTGTTTTACTTCGCCCGCCTGGTCGAGCAAAACCTGCGCGAAGTGCCGCGCGGCGTGATTGAAGCCGCCACCAGCATGGGCGCGTCGCCGCTGACGATTATCCGCAAAGTGCTGCTCAACGAAGCGCGTGCGGGCATGGTCTCCAGCATTACCGTATTGGCCATCGGCCTGCTCTCCTACAGCGCGGCGGCCGGCATGATCGGCGGCGGCGGCTTGGGCGACCTGGCCATCCGCTACGGCTATTACCGCTACCAAACCGAAGTCATCATCTTCATCGTTGCCATTTTGGTGCTGCTGGTGATTTTGATGCAGAGCACCGGCAACTGGGTGGCGCGCAAATTGGACAAACGCTGATTATTTCCTTTACCGGCCGTCTGAAAACACCTCATTTTTCAGACGGCATCAAAACCTATCCAACAACCTACAAGGAGTTCTCACATGAACGCATCTGCTTTGCTTAAAACCTTCTCCGCCGCCGCCCTCGCGCTGGCGCTGGCAGCCTGCGGCGGCCAAAAAGACACCGCACCGGCCGCTGCCGCATCCGTACCGGCTGCCGACACCGGCGCCGAGAAAAAAGAAATCGTCTTCGGCACCACCGTCGGCGACTTCGGCGATATGGTGAAAGAACAAATCCAACCCGCTTTGGAGAAAAAAGGCTACACCGTCAAGCTGATTGAATTTACCGACTACGTCCGCCCGAACCTGGCTTTGGCCGAAGGCGAGCTGGACATCAACATCTTCCAACACAAGCCTTATCTGGACGACTTCAAAAAAGAGCACAAGCTGGATCTGACCGAAGTGTTCCAAGTACCGACCGCACCTTTGGGTCTGTATCCGGGCAAACTGGCATCGCTGGACGAAGTGAAAGAAGGCAGCAGCGTTTCCGCGCCTAACGATCCGTCCAACTTCGCCCGCGCACTGGTAATGCTGAACGAGCTGGGCTGGGTGAAGCTGAAAGACGGCATCAACCCGCTGACCGCGTCTAAAAACGACATCGCCGAAAACCTGAAAAACATCAACATCGTCGAGCTGGAAGCCGCACAACTGCCGCGCAGCCGCGCCGACGTTGACTTCGCTGTCGTCAACGGCAACTACGCCATGAGCAGCGGCATGAAGCTGACAGAAACCCTGTTCCAAGAACCGAGCTTCGCCTATGTTAACTGGGCTGCCGTGAAAACCGCCGACAAAGACAGCCAATGGCTGAAAGACGTGGAAGAAGCCTACAACTCCGAAGAGTTCAAAGCCTACGCCCGCAAACGCTTCGAAGGCTACAAATACCCGGCTTCCTGGGGTGAAAACGCCGCCGCCGGCGCACAGGCCGAAGCCGCTTCCGCTGCTTCTGCCGCACAATAAGTCTGACGCATAAAAGCCGTCAAAGCCGTCTGAAAACGCCCGTTTTCAGACGGCTTTTGTTTACCTGTTTGCAAGGGAAATGTATTGGATATTCAGCCGTAGGACGGGCATCCTTGCCCGTCGTTCA
>NZ_BCWL01000171.1 GCF_001592185.1 Bergeriella denitrificans NBRC 102155 | reverse complement strand
TTATCAAGAACCATGCGGCTTTGCCGTGCCTTGCGGCATTCTTGACAACCCATAAAATCTGCTAATTTGGTCTACATCCGGAAAGTGAAAAGTGTAAACAACGCTGGAATTTCTTACACACGTCTGAAAAACCCGATTTTTTCAGACGGCCTACTGCTTACCCCGCCCCCAATCAATGCGATAGTCGAAGGGTTACTTCTGCTAAGGCGTTGGCTCACGCTCTTGTAAGTAAAGCGCAGCCGCCGCTGTAGATTTTTTCTTGGAATTCACTATAAAATCCAACCTTTCCCGTTTACAGCCAGAGGAGCCGATATGACCCGCCCCGCCATCGAACACGTTCAAGCCGTTGCCTTTGATTTAGACGGCACGCTCTGCGATTCCATTCCCGACTTGGCCGCCGCCGCCGCCGCCATGCGCGAACATCTCGGCCTGCAGCCCCTGCCCGAAAAAGTTGTCGAAAGCTACGTCGGCGACGGCATCGGCACCCTCGTACACCGCGTCATCACCAACGAACGCGACACCCTTGCCGACGAAGCCCTGTGGGAAAAAGGCTTTGTCTTCTTCATGCAATACTACCGCGCGCATTTGAGCGACTTCACCCGCCCCTATCCCGAAACCGAAGCCGGCTTAGGCCTGCTCAAAAGCCTGGGCATCCCGCTGGTTGTCATCACCAACAAAACCGAAATCCTCGCCGTCGAATTATTGAAACAGCTCGGCCTGGCCGACTACTTCAGCCTGATTCTCGGCGGCGACAGCCTGCCCGAGAAAAAACCCAGCCCCCTGCCGCTGGTGCACGCCGCCGAAGTATTGGGCATAGACCACGCCAATATGCTGATGGTGGGCGACTCCAAAAACGACATTCTCGCCGCCAAAGCCGCCGGCTGCCTGAGCGTGGGCGTCACCTTCGGCTACGGCGACATGACCCTGCTCTCGCAAGATCAAGCCACCAAACCGGATTGGCTGATCGGCAAGCTGCCGGAAATTTACGAAAACCTGCAGCCGCAAAAAGCGCAAGACGAAAACTAAACGCCCCAAACTAAAAAAGCCGTCTGAAAAAATGCCCTGCTCCGCTTAATGGCGCAAGGCATTTTTCAGACGGCTTTTTCCATGCCCATGCTACCGCCTTTTCATGCTATATTTGCCGCATTCTTTTTCTATATCTTTTATCATGAGCAAGCATATTTTACTGGGCGTCAGCGGCGGCATTGCGGCATATAAATCCTGCGAACTGGTGCGCCTGCTGAAAAAGCAGGGGCATGAGGTAACCGTTGCCATGAGCCGCGCGGCAGCAGAATTTGTGTCGCCGCTGACGTTTCAGGCTTTGAGCGGCAATCCGGTTTTGACCGATACCCACGACGGGCTGGGCGGCGGCAACGGTATGGCGCATATCAATCTCACCCGCGCGGCCGATGTTTTTCTGATTGCGCCCGCCAGCGCCAATACGCTGGCCAAAATCGCCAACGGCATTGCCGACAATCTGCTCACCAATCTGGCGGCGGCGCGCAAATGCCCGCTGGCAGTCGCGCCTGCCATGAATGTGGAAATGTGGCACAACCCGGCCAATCTGCGCAATATCGAACGCCTGATTGCAGACGGCATTACCGTGTTCCAGCCGGCCAGCGGCGAGCAGGCCTGCGGGGAAACCGGAATCGGGCGGATGCCGGAGGCGGCTGAGTTGGCCGATTTGCTGCCCGACGTATGGTCGCCCAAGCCTTTACGCGGCAAAAAAATCCTGCTGACTGCGGGTGCGACTTTTGAAGCCATCGATCCGGTGCGCGGTATCACCAATATTTCCAGCGGTCAGATGGGCATGGCGCTGGCGCGTGCCTGCCGTGCTGCGGGCGCGGAAGTGACGCTGATATACGGCCAAATTCAGACGGCTTTGCCGCCCGGCCTGGTGCACACGGAGCAGGCGGTCAGCGCGGAAGCCATGTATCGCGCGGTACACCGGCATATCGCAGCGCAAGACGTGTTTATCGCCGTAGCTGCGGTGGCCGATTACAAGGTGAAAAACAGCAGCAGCCGAAAATTGAAAAAAGACGGAACAGGGCAGCCGCCGCAGATTGAACTGGCGGAAAACCCCGATATTCTGGCATCCGTCGCCGCCCTGCCGCAGCCGCCTTTCTGCGTGGGCTTTGCCGCCGAAAGCGACAACGTGCTGGAATACGCCCGCGCCAAGCGTTTGAAAAAAAACATCCCGATGCTGGTCGCCAATCAGGTATCGCTGGCAATGGGCAAACCCACCAATCAGATTACGATTATCGACGCGCAGCAGGAAACCGCGTTTCCCGAAAGCAGCAAGCCGCAGGCCGCCGCACAAATCGTTGCCCGCCTGGCCGAGCTGCTTGGCGCGTAAACATCGGGCGCACCATCCGGTCGGTCTGTTGCAATAGGTTCAACGGCTGCCGGCCGGTTTGCATGACAACTGTAGTGCTAATCCCTTCGAGGCAGATACCTGCATCCAAAAAAAAGCCGTCTGAAAAACGGCTTTTTTATAGCACGGCGCATTTCGGCAGCAAACAGGCGGCTCAAGCGTTTGCGGACGGCGTTTCGGTTTGGAAGCCGCTTTGTTCACGGTTTTATCCGCCCCATGCCGTCTGAAAACAGGCAGCATGGCTGCGGCATTTGCCCCTGCTTGTAAATTTGTGTTAGATTACAGCTTCAAATTTTTCTTTTTTCTTTAAATAACAAGCCGCGCCTGTATGCGGCTGAAACGGAGCACAGGCATGAATGCCGTTGTAATTGCAGTAGTCATAATGCTGGCCTTGTCGCTGGCGCGGGTACACGTGGTACTCAGTTTGGTTATCGGCGCGTTTGTCGGCGGCCTGATTGCGGGTATGCCGCTGGCGGATGTGGCCGCAGCGGGTGGCGCACCGGCGCAGGAGGGCATCATCACCGTCTTCCAAAACGGCTTGGCCGGCGGCGCGAAAATCGCCCTTTCCTACGCCATGCTCGGCGCATTCGCCATGGCCATCACCCACTCCGGCCTGCCGCAGCAGCTGGCGGGTTCGGTGGTACGCAAGCTCAATAAAGGCGGCGTATCCGACCATGTCAACAGCGGCATCGGCTCGGTCAAATGGGGCTTGCTGCTGGTGATTTTAGTGATGGGCATCATGAGCCAAAATGTCGTGCCCATCCATATCGCCTTTATTCCGATGATTATTCCGCCGCTGCTGCTGGTATTCAACCGCCTGCAGGTGGACCGCCGCCTGATTGCCTGCGTGATTACCTTCGGCCTGGTGACCACTTATATGTATCTGCCCTACGGCTTCGGCGCGATTTTCCTGCATGAAATTCTACTGAGCAATATTCAGTCGGCCGGTATGGATACGCAGAATATCAATGTGATGCAGGCAATGGGCATTCCCGCGCTGGGCATGGTGGCCGGCCTGATTTTGGCGTTTTTCCACTACCGCAAACCGCGCATTTACAGCAACAACCAAATCGACACCGAGAGCAATCAGGCTTCCGAAGCGCAGCCGCAGCCCTCTTCCTACCGTAGCCTGGTGGCCGCCGTTGCTATTGCCGTCTGCTTTGCCATTCAACTAATTTACAATGATGCGCTGCTGCTGGGCGCGATGCTCGGTTTTGCCGTGTTCATGACTTTGGGCGTGGTGAAACGCAGCGAAGCCAACGACGTATTCGGCGCCGGCATCCGCATGATGGCGATGGTCGGCTTTATCATGATTGCCGCACAGGGTTTCGCCGCAGTGATGAAAGCCACCGGCGACATCCAGCCGCTGGTCGAAGGCAGCATGGCCATCTTCGGCGGCAGCAAAGGCATGGCGGCGTTTGCCATGCTGCTGGTCGGCCTGCTGGTGACCATGGGCATCGGCTCGTCGTTCTCCACCCTGCCGATTATCACCGCCATTTATGTACCTTTGTGTATCGCACTGGGCTTCTCCCCGCTGGCAACCGTCGCCATTATCGGCACGGCAGGCGCATTGGGTGATGCCGGTTCGCCCGCCTCCGACTCCACGCTCGGCCCGACCATGGGTCTGAACGCCGACGGGCAGCACGACCATATTTACGATTCCGTGATTCCGACCTTTATCCACTACAACCTCCCGCTGATGGCATCCGGCTGGATTGCCGCCATGGTGCTGTAATGGAAGACTTGGAAAACCGCATCACCGAGCTGGAAATTCAGACGGCTCTGCAGGCCGATTTAATCGACAGCCTGAGCAGCACGTTGGCCAAAATGCAGCAGGAATTGGATTTGCAGCAAGGCCAGCTGCGTCTGCTCTACCAGCGCATCAACGACAAAGGCTCGCAAGGCGGCGCAGAGCCCTACAGCCTGCGCGATGAAATTCCGCCGCATTATTAATCGTGATTGATACACCAAAGCCGTCTGAAATTCAGACGGCTTTTTGCTGCTTCTTATCGTTAAATTCCTAAAAAACAAACATGCCGGATTTGGAACGAATGCATCTATATTTGATTTGAGGAAAAGCAAAATCTTCAAATGCCGTCATTAGCTACGCAAGTCCGCTGCGCTCCCCCTGCCGCAAACACCGCTTGAAGCTGCCCAAGCAACCGGTTTACCGCAACAATAAATTCACCTTAAAAACATTATCTTGCAAAACAATTCCGCTTTTCCGCCAAACAATGCTTGCATCGCAGCTTAAATTTTGGTTTAATAGCCGCTTCACAGTTTTGTGACGACACGGGTGATTAGCTCAGTTGGTAGAGCGTCTGCCTTACAAGCAGAATGTCGGCGGTTCGACTCCGTCATCACCCACCAAGTTT
>NZ_BCWL01000170.1 GCF_001592185.1 Bergeriella denitrificans NBRC 102155 | reverse complement strand
CTTATTTTAAATGACTATACTTCGGATAAATGCAGCATGAAACCAGGCGGCACGCCGTATCATGCTGCTTTTTAATCACTATACTACTACTTCTTCTTTTTTCTGGTTGGCTTTCGCCAAATTATCGCGGTTCAAACCGAACATCAGCAGGAGCGGGCTGGCGACCAAAATGGAAGAGTAGATGCCGAACACGATGCCGATGGTCAGCGCCATCGAGAAACCGTGCAGCGCCGCGCCGCCGAATACCAGCATGGACACCACCATCGCTTCGGTCGAGCCGTGGGTGATGATGGTACGGCTCATGGTGGCGGTAATCGCATTGTCAATCACCTGCGGCACAGTATGATTACGCATGGCGGGCTTGCGGAAGTTTTCGCGGATACGGTCGAACACCACCACCGATTCATTCACCGAATAGCCCAATACCGCTAGAATACCCGCCAACACGGTCAGCGAAAATTCCCATTGGAAGAAGGCAAAGCAGCCGAGAATAATCACAATATCGTGCATATTGGCGATAATCGCCGATACCGCAAAACGCCATTCAAAGCGCATAGACAGATACACGATAATGCCGACAATCACCATGCCCAGCGCCAGCAAGCCGTTGGTCACCAATTCTTCGCCGACCTGCGGGCCGATAAATTCGACTTGGCGCAAGGTCACATCGGGCGCATCCTGTTTGAGCAGATCCATCACATTATTGGAAAGCTGCGCGGAAGGCACGCCCTCTTTGTTCGGCAAACGAATCATCACATGACGGTTCGTACCCAACGCCTGCACCTGCACATCGCCCAGCTTGAGCGTATCCAAGCGCTCGCGGGTTTTGTTCAAATCCGCGCCCTGGGTGTACTGCACTTCCATCACCGTACCGCCGGTAAACTCCACCGAGAAGTTCAAACCTTTGGTGACCAGGAAAAATACGGCGGTAATAAAGGTCACCAACGAAATAAACGTGGTGAGCTTGCCGTAGCTCATAAACGGAATATCGCGTTTAATTCTGAATAATTCCATGTCTTACTCCTTATCCGCCGCAGCGGCCTGGGCTTTCGGCCGCCATACTGCGCCGATGGAAATGTTTTGCAGCTTGCGGCGGCTGCCGTACCACAGGTTCACCAGCGCGCGGAACACCACCACCGATGAGAACATCGAGGTCAGAATACCGATACAGTGCACCACGGCAAAGCCGCGTACCGGGCCGGAACCGAAAATCAAGAGGGCGATACCGGCAATCAGGGAGGTCAGGTTGGAGTCGACAATCGTCGCCCAAGCGTGCTGGAAGCCGGAATAAATCGCGGCCTGCGGCGGCGCACCGTCGCGCAATTCTTCGCGGATACGCTCGTTAATCAACACGTTGGAGTCAATCGCCATACCCAAAGTCAGCGCCAGCGCGGCGATACCCGGCAGGGTCATGGTTGCCTGCAGCGCCGACAAAATCGCGACCAAGAACAGGATATTGGTTGACAGGGCGATGGTAGAGAAGAAACCCATCAGGCGGTAGTAAACCACCATAAACAGCGATACGGCGGCAAAACCCCATAGGGTCGAATTGAAGCCTTTTTCGATGTTTTCCTTACCCAAAGACGGGCCGATGGTGCGCTCTTCCACGATTTCCATCGGCGCGGCCAGCGAGCCGGCACGCAGCAGCAGCGAGGTATCGTTAGCCTCGGCGCTGCTCATGCTGCCGGAAATCTGTACGCGGCCGCCGGTAATCGGCTGGCGGATAACCGGCGCGGTCACCACTTCGGATTTACCCTGGTCGATGAGCACCATCGCCATGCGTTTACCGACGTTTTGCGCGGTCAGTTCGCCGAAAATCGTACCGCCCGTACCGTCCAAGTTGATGCTGACGGCCGGTGCGCCCATTTCGTCAAAGCTCGGCTGCGCGTCGTTGATGTTGTCGCCGGTCAACTCGACTTGTTTGTTTACCAAAGTCGGCTGCGGATGCTCGCCCGCGCTGTACAACAATTCGAAGCCGCTCGGCACGTTGCCGCTCAAAGCCGCCTGAATTTTGGCCGGATCGTCTTCCACCATACGCACTTCCAAAGTCGCGGTACGGCCGATGATGTCTTTGGCCTTGGCGGTGTCCTGCACGCCCGGCAGCTGCACCACGATGCGGTCGGCACCGGACTGCTGAATCACAGGCTCGGCCACGCCCAGCTCGTTCACACGGTTGTGCAGCGTGGTGATGTTTTGCTTCACGGCATCAGTGCGGACTTTATTCACCACTTCTTCCGACAAAGTCAGCTGAATGTCGTTGCCGCTGGCCGTCAGCGTGGCATCCGGCAGCAGGCGGCGCAGCTCAGGCAGCGCTTTCTGCACGTCGGCCGCTTCTTGGAACGGCAC
The DNA here is from genome assembly GCF_001592185.1 of Bergeriella denitrificans NBRC 102155. GTDB lineage: Bacteria > Pseudomonadota > Gammaproteobacteria > Burkholderiales > Neisseriaceae > Neisseria > Neisseria denitrificans. The sequence continues at coordinate 2,424 of NZ_BCWL01000170.1, read as the reverse complement.
GCTCAGGCTGTTTTCGGTTTGGCGGATGCTGCCGAAACGGATTTTCTGGCGGCGCAGCTCGCGGCGGATGTCGCCCGCGTAGCGTTCAAAGGTTTTCTGCATGGCCGCTTTCATGTCCACCTGCATGGTGAAATGCACGCCGCCGCGCAGGTCGAGACCCAAAAACATCGGATTGGCGTTGATTTTCGCCATCCATTCCGGGCTGTCGGCCAAAAGGTTGAGCGCGGTAATATAGCCCTCGCCCAAAGTATTTTCGATAACGTCGCGCGCTTTGAGCTGGGTTTCCGCATCTTTAAAGCGCACTTTGAGCGAATTGTCCACCACAAACATGCCGTCGGTTTGAATATTCTCAGCCTGCAGCGCGGCGGCGACGCGGTTTTGCGTCTGCTCGTTGATGACGATGGATTGTCGGTTGGTCGATACCTGCACCGCCGGGGTTTCGCCGAACAGGTTGGGCAGCGAATAAATCACCGACAACACGATGGTTGCGGCAATCAGCAGATATTTCCACAAGGGATAACGGTTCATAATCAAACCTTCGGTTTTCAAACGGCTCCGCCGATGCGGCAGAAGCGTTTTTTTTAGAAAGACAAACAGCCGCGTACCCCAAAGGGTGCGGCTTTTGCACGGCATCGGGTCTGTCGGCACTTCATCCTGTCCGGCAGACCCTGCGGCCGGTTACTCGGCCTTGCTGGCAATCGCGTTGCGCTCGACTTCCACTTCCACGCCGCGGCCGATTTCCACGCCGAAAAACTGCTCGCCGACTTTAGTCACGCGGCCTTTGAAGCCGGCAGCCAATACCACTTTATCGCCGACTTTCAGCTCGTTCAGCATGGCTTGGTGCGCTTTGAATTTCTTTTGCTGCGGGCGCATAATCAGGAAGTAGAACACCACCATAATCAGAACTAAGGGGGCAAATTGGGCGATAACGTTTTGATCCATTTTTATTTCTCTCTCAGAACCAGTTGTGCGGAAGCGGAAACCGTTTGGTTTTCCGGCCAAAGTAAGCTATTCTAAAGGCCGTCTGAAAAATTTCCAAGTCTTTCCGTATTTATTAACCATATATTGCGTTTTCAGACGGCTTTATGCCACAGATACCCGGCCATACGGCGGGTCTGCCCTACCCCGCCGCCGATTTGTCATGAAAAAACTGTTACAACGCCTACGCACCCGCCTGCGCCGCCTGCTCGGCAAAAACGCACGCACCGTGTGGATTTCCCACCCCCTATTCCGCGAACACCACCCCGGCGGCGGCCACCCCGACTCGCCCGAGCGGATTGCCGCCATCGAAACCGCGCTCAAAAGCGAAGACATCTGGCGCCATCTGCAAACCGCCGAAGCAGAAGAAATCAGCGATGCACGCCTGGCGCTGGTGCACCGCCGCAGCTATCTCTCCTTTCTCGAATCCAACCAGCCCGCACCCGGCAAGATCTACCGCATCGACGACGATACCGTGATGAGCCACGACTCGCTCAAAGCCGCCCGTTTCGCCGCCGGTGCCGTGGTGCAGGCCGTAGATATGGTGATGAAGAAAAAAGCCTGGCACGCCTTTTGTGCCGTCCGCCCGCCCGGCCACCATGCCCAAAGCGGACGCGCGGGCGGCTTCTGCCTGCTCAATAATGCCGCCGCAGGCATCATGCACGCCATTGCCGAATACCGCCTGCAGCGCGTCGCCGTGATCGACTTCGACGTACACCACGGCGACGGCACCACGGAAATCTTCCAAAACGACCCGCGCATTTTGATGCTGGATTTATACGAAACCGACCTGTTTCCCTTCCCCGACTTCGACAGCCGCGCGCGCAACCCCGATATGGTGCACACCCCCTTCTCCGCCGGCGCCGACAGCCGCAGCTTCCGCCGCACCGTCCGCACCCGCTGGCTGCCCAAACTGGCCGCCTTCCAGCCCGAGCTGGTGGTCTTGTGCGCCGGCTTTGACGCGCACCGCCAAGACGAAACCGGCCGGCTCAACCTGCACGAAGCCGACTTCGCCTGGCTGACCCACAAAATTATTCAGACGGCCTCCAGCTGCCCCGGCCGCATCGTATCCGTATTGGAAGGCGGCTACACACCCGCTTCACTGGCCAAATCCGCTGCCGCCCATATCCGCGTTTTGGCCGGACTGCCCAAAGCCGCCTACGCACAGGCATACGACGACACCCTACGCGGCAAAAAACACCGCCCGCTCCGCCAATACCTACGTAGCGATAAAGCCTGACGCGGCATGGGTTTGGGGTAATGCGTCTATCGGTAGATTTGCGCGGATAGGCCGTCTGAAAACTGAAAGCGAATGACGGCTGAGAAATTTGCAACCTTTTTGCAAAGGTTATCGACTATAAAAAGCGACTGCAGGCTTGACCCCAACCTAGCCTGACTTGTTTCCTTTCGATTTGCCTGTCAACTGCCGGGCTGAAGCCCGGTCTA
>NZ_BCWL01000169.1 GCF_001592185.1 Bergeriella denitrificans NBRC 102155 | reverse complement strand
CGGCTCGCTACCTTGTGGCACAGAATTGAATTTCTCCGACTATATCATGATATGCCGTCTGAAAATGCCGGTTTTTCAGACGGCATACCGCGCCGTATTCCGGCTTAGACCAAACGCAGCGGGCCGACCAGCGCGGCCAGGGCAGCCAGGCGTTGCGCGTGTTTTTCCACAAACGGATTGGCCGTATCCCATGCGTAGCCGGCCAGAATCGAAGAAATCATGCGGCTGATTTCGGGGCTGCGGTTGGGGGCGTAAATGGCGTTTTGGAAGGACAAATCATACCAGCCGTTGACATAGGTGCGGAACGTATCCACCCCCTGCATCAGCGGCTCGGCGAATTCGGCCTGCCAATCGGCGGCTTGGCCTTTGAGCTGTCTGCCCAATACTTCGGCGGCGAGTTTGGCCGAATGCAGCGCGATGGTTACGCCCGAGGAGAATACGGGATCGAGAAACTCCGCCGCATTGCCCAGCAGGGCGAAATGTTTGCCGTGCAGGGTTTTGACATTGGCGGAATAGCCTTGGATACTGCGGTAGGGAAAATCGTTGTCCCATTGCGCGTCGGCCAACACTTCGGCCAGCATCGGGCATTCGAGTGCGAACTTTTTCAATACGGTTTCGCTGTCGCCCGCCAGTTTGTCGGGGGTGCCGACTACCCCGATGGAGCTTCGTCCGTCGCCGAACGGAATCGTCCACAGCCACACGTCGCGGTGGGTCGGATGGGTGGTAATCAGGATTTTGTTGCGGTCGAATTTGTCACCGGTAATGTGGTCGTCGATGTGGGTGAAATGCGCGACGCGCGGCGGCAGCGAAGACGGGGTTTCCAAATCCAAAAGGCGCGGCAGTACGCGTCCGTAACCGCTGGCATCGAGCACGAAATCCGCTTCCAAGGTGTAACTTTCGCCGCCGTCGGTTTCCACGCTTAATAAGGCCGTATCGCCGCTGTTGTCAAACGCGGTTACGCCGTGGCCGAAGCGTACTTCCACGCCTTGCTTTGCGGCCTCATCAATCAGAATTTTGTCGAAAATACCGCGGCGCACTTGAAAAGTCGTACCCGGGCCGTCTGAAAATTTGTCGGTAAAATCGAAATAGGTGTAGCGGCTGCCCCAAGTAAACGCCGCGCCGTTTTTAAGCTGGAAACTCGGCTCGGCACGCACCGTTTCGGCAAAACCGGCTTCTTCCAACATGACCATGCAGTAAGGCAGCAGGCTTTCGCCGATGACGAAACGCGGAAAGTGCTGTTTTTCCAATACGCAGACGGAGAAACCTTGTTTGTTGAGCAGTGCGGCGGCCACCGCGCCGGAAGGGCCTGCGCCGATAACGGCAACGTCGAAACGGGTTTGCATGGTGTTGCTTTCTCTGAATGTAAAATATCGTATTTTACGGCTTGATAACGGCGAAAACCATTGAAGCCGTCTGAAAAAAGTTTTATCTGGGTCAATATTTAAGCGTTTTGCCGGTTATTGGTGGCGATACGTTCCCCGTAGGTCGGGCATTTTTGCCCGACACAACTGTATTGCCAACCGTGCCTTTACCTGTATTCACGTCGGGCAAAAGTGCCCGACCTACGATAAATGATTTGTCAGTTTAACGTCCTATCGGTTTGGCAGCCGCTTTCCTGCGGGGTTTTTCGTTTTTGTCTTTCAGCAATCCCGCCGCCAGCACCAAATTAAACGCTACGCCCAGCGTAACCGTTATCCCGAATGCGGCCACCGCGGGGGTGCTGCTCCACGCCAGCAGCGAAAAGGAAATACCGGTAGTCAGCGCCGCCAGCAGCATGCCGCCGAGGCGGGCGGGGGCGCTGTGTTTGGCGGCAGCGGCGTAAACGGCGTAATCAATGCCGACTGCCGAGCCGAGCAGGAGGCCGAACATGGCAAACAGGCTCACCGGTATCCCTGCCAGCCCCAACACCGCCACCGACAATACCGCCGAAGCCAGCGGCACGGCCAGAATCTTCGCGCCCCGCTTCAAGCCGAACACGCAACCCAGCAGACCCAAGGCCAAAGCGTAGGAAGCCAGCTTGAGCCAAGCGGCCTGATTGCGCGTATGGCGGAACGATTCGTTCAGGCGCGCGCGTTTGTCCGCCCAATGCACGCCGCCCAAATGCCCTGCCGCGGCTTGCACCGCCGCACTGTCTCCTATCCCGTACAGCCGCACCACGGCTGCAAAGCGGCCTTTTTCCACTTCACCCAAATACAGACCGCGCCACGCTTCGGCAAGTTGCGGTTTGAGGCCGTCCGAAAGCGGCAGCGGCTGCCGCTCCGCAGCCTGCGCCAATGCTTTACGCACGGTTTGGGCAGGAATACCGATGTCGGTCAGCGGCCGCCATGTTTCGGGCAGGCGCACCAGCTCCCGCAGCCGCTTGGCCAGCTTCTGCTGGTCGTCCTGCGGCAGGATAAATCGGTCGAGCGACTGGAAGCCGCCCAGTCTGCCCGCTTCTACCAAAGGCTGCAAAGCGTGGCTCACGGCAGCACTGCGCCGCAGCAATCCGTCTTCGTTTTCCGCCTCCACCACCCAATACTGACCGCCCGTGTCCATGCCGCCGATAACGGCAATCTGCCGCGCTTCGACCAACATTTCAGACGGCATGTCCGCCCATTGGCGGATATCGTCGTGCCAATCGCTGCGCCACAGGCCGAATGCCGCCAGCAGGGCAGCCGCCGCCAGCCAGCCGCGCCGCTGCAGCACGCGGTTTTTCAGACGGCCTGCCGCGTGATACAGCTTTCCGGTATAAACCGCAAACGGCACTTCCCGCGCACGGTATCGCGCAAACAGCGGCGGCAGCCACCATACCGTTGCGCCAAACGCGCCCAGCAGCGCAAAGCCGGAAAACACCGCCGTTTGCCGCAACACCGGCAGCGGCGTAAACCACAGCAGCGCATAGCCCGCCGCCGTCACCGCCAAACTGACCGCAAAAGTGGGCAGCACCTGCTTCATCGCCGGTGCGGCCTGCCACACGGCGGCGCGTGTTTTTTCAGACGGCGCAAACACCGAAGGCGCGAGCCAGTGCAGCGGAAAATCCACCAGCATACCCACCAGGCTTGTCCCCACTACCAGCGTGAGAACATGCACTTCGCCGAACACCAGCAGCACCGCCGCCAGACCCGCCGCCAGACCCGCCGCCAGCGGCAAGAGCAGCCAAAACACACGCAGGCTGCGGAATACCCACAGCAACAGCGTAAACGTCAGCAGCAAGCCGGCCGTGCTCATTATCCGGCTTTCGCGTTCGGCTCCGGCTTTGGAAGCGGCGGCAAACAATGCCCCGCCCGCAGCCAGTACATCCGCACCGTTTTCCGCCGCCAGCGCACGGCTTTGCGCCAACAGGGGCAGCAGTTTGCCCTTATCGTCAAGCCGACCCGCTTCCGGCAGCCGCGCGCGCAGCCATACCCAAGTCATGCCGTCTTCCGTTTCCGAATACAGCATGCCGTTTCCCGCATGCCATTGCAGACGGCCATATGGGTTGGCCTTTTCCGGCACGAAGCGGCCGAAACCCAGCCAATCCTGCTCCAGCGGCACGGGTGAAGGATCGGCAAACAGATTCACCGCCGCCTCCGCCCGCGTCCGGAAATACGCCTCCGGCTCTTCAAAGAGCATCGTGCGTTGCGCCTGCGGCAGCGTTGCCAAACCCAAATCCGCGATTTCGCCGCGCAAAGCCGCCAAGTCCGGCGCAGTACGGCTCTCCACTTCCTCAAACACGCCGCTCTGCGTCCACAGCGACGCAATCTCCTCCGCCGCCTGAAACGCCTTTTCCGCATCCGGGCTGCCCGCCAGCAGCACCACCTGCGACTCAAGCTGCTGCCCGGCGGCCTTGTCCGCCGCAACCAGCACCGCATCCGGCTGCTGCTCCTGAGGCAGCAGCGCAGTCAAATCGGTTTGCAGCCACGGCTTTACCGCCAGCGTATAGGCGAGAAACAACGCCAACAGCAGGATAACGGCGCTGTACGCACGGCGCGGCGTGGGTTTGAAACGGGTGGTATCCATGTTTTCAGACGGCCTTTTTCGGGGAAAGCAACATCAGGATGTAGGTCGGGCATTTTTGCCCGACAGTTGTTGAAATAAAAAATATCAAGGTATTTGAGCAAAGTCGGGCAAAAGTGCCCGACCTACGACATTCAGACGGCCTTACAAATGCACATGCTGCTGAGCGAAGCCGTCGAGCGGCCGGTCGGTTTGCACCGCCCGGAACAGCATGACCGTTTTATCGCCCTGTTTTTCATTCAATTCGATTCGGCGCACCACGCTGTCGCCGCTGATGTCGATACGGGTGAAAATCTGTTTCATCAGCACGGTTTTCGGCGTCAGGCGCAGCGTCCATTTGCCAGCGTTGCCGTTCAACACCGTGTCAAACTGCTTCTCCAGGCCCTGCGTATTGCCGCCGAGCAAATCCAGAAACAGGCTGATTTGCCGGCTCTGTCCGCTTGCTTTGGCATGGTTGGGGGTCCAGCTTTTGCCGTTCCACTGCATAATGCCGTCCGAACGCACGCGCAGGGTGGTTTCAAACGGCTTTTGCATCTGCCACAACAAACCGCGCTTGGGAATCAGCACAAAACGCCCGCTTGCCGTCATCGGCTTTTGCAGCGACTTCAAATGCCGCTCCTGCGTAAACTGCCCCTGCACATTGGCGGGTTTTTGCAGGATTTTCGCCAAATCCGCAGTGGAAAATGCCCACAATACAGGACTGGCAAGGGTAAGGAAAATAAAGGTAAGGATTTTTTTCATCGGAATCTCCGGCAGGGCGGGCATAGCCGCCGATATCGGTTAAATATAGTCATTTCGTTGGATTAAGACAAGGCGGCAAGCCGCAGGCAGTACAGATAT
>NZ_BCWL01000168.1 GCF_001592185.1 Bergeriella denitrificans NBRC 102155 | reverse complement strand
CAACGCTAGGATTTCTTACAGTAAAAGCCGTCTGAAAATTCAGACGGCTTTTTGATATTTAAAACGCTTAATCCGCAGCGGGGCGTCGGCGGCGGCAGGCAAACAGCAGTGCGGCCAAAGCAGCCAAGCCGCCGGCCAGCCAGTTGGAGCCGCCCATTTTCATATAGGGGGTTTCGCCGGTATAGCCTTTGACGTGGCCGGTGAGTACGGTTTCGGTATTCGGCTCGGCTTGGGCGATGATGCTGCCTTTGGGCGAGATGATGGCGGTCACGCCGGTATTGGTGGCGCGCACCATGTAGCGGCCGAGCTCCATGGCGCGGGCTTGGGATTGCTGGAGCTGCTGGTACATGGCGTTGGAGTCGCCGTACCAGGCCATGTTGCTGACGTTGGCCAGCAGGGTAGAGTGGCGGGCGGTGGCGATGAGTTCGTCGCCGAAGCCGTCTTCGTAGCAGATGTTGAAGGCGACTTTCTGGTCTTTCATCTGCAGGGGCGCTTGCCCTTCGCCGCCGCTTTGGAAGTCGGAAAGGGGCATGTTCATCAGCTTGTAGAGCGGGGCGGTCAGGGCGGCCAGGGGTTTGTATTCGCCGAAGGGTACGAGATGGCTTTTTGCGTAATAGGGTAGGGCGGCTTCGCTGTTGTAGCGGTAGAGGTTGATAACGGCGTTTTCGTAGCCGTTGCCGTCTTCGGTGTATTGGCTGATGCCGAGTGCGAGGGCGCTGCCGTTGCTTTGCGCCTGCTCGGCAAACATGGCGAGAATGCCGTCGGGCAGGTTTTGGCGCATCACGGGCAGGGCGGTTTCGGGCAGGATGACGATGTCGGCGGTGGCTTTGCTGACGTGTTCGTAATATTTCTGAATGGTGGGGATGACTTGCTCTTCTTCCCATTTCAGGGTTTGGGCGATATTGCCCTGCACCAGGGCGACGGTGTTGGTGCTGCCGTCTTCGGCGGTGAAGTCGGTTTCCTGGAAGATATAGCCTGCGGTGCAGAGTGCGACGCTGAAGCACAGGGGCATGACGCGGCTTTTCAGACGGCCTGCGTTGTCAATCAGCAGGGCAAGCCAGGCGCCGATAAAGGCGGTAGCCAGGGAGACAAGGTGGATGCCGCCTACGGGTGCGAAGCCGGCCAGCGGGCTGGATTTGGTGATTTGCGAGTAGCCGAGCGCGCCCCAGCCGAAGCCGGTGAACAGGGTTTCGCGCAGGTATTCGCTCAAGGTCCAGAGTACGGGCAGGATAAGGCCGGTTTTCAGCCAGCGCGGGTAGTCGAAACGCTGCCATGCCCAAATGCACAAGGCGGGGTAGAGGGCGAGAAAGGCGGGGAACAGCAGGGTCATCGGCAGCGCGTAGAGATTGGGCAGGCCGGAGACGTCGTGCAGGGCGGTATGCACCCAGTAAAACTGGCAGGTATAGGCAATCAGGCCGAACACATAAGCGGCGGCCACGGCGCGGCGCTCGTTCAGCTCAATCAGCCGAATCAGGGCGGCAAACAGCAGCGGCATCAGCCAGAAGTGGTAGTAAGGGGCGAAAGCCAGCGGGGTGGCGGCGGCCACCAGCGCCAGCAGCGGCCAGTAAAGCAGGGGTTTGCAGCAGTGATGTTCGAGGGTGCGGGTCAGTTTCATGCTTCCGGTGGGTAAGCCGTCTGAAAATCATCGTACCGCGCCGCAGCGGGCGGATATTCAGACGGCTTTTTAATCAAGGGGTTGGTGTGTGTGCGGATAACTATTTGGATAACTATTTAATTTAATGTGCGGCGTTAATGCTTGGTACGCCACAGCTTCATCAGCGGCAAGACGACGGCGCAAACCAGCAGACCGGCGGCGATGCCGACCACCAGGTTGGCCGCATGGCCTGCCCAGCCGTCCAGCCATTGGCGGGCTTCCAAAAAGTGGTGCAGCGGGCCGAAATTGTGGGCAATCAGGCCGCCGCCGACCAAAAACATGGCCAGCGTGCCGAGCACGCTCAGGGCGCGCATAAACCAAGGCATAAAGGCAATCAGGCCGCGCCCGAATGCACGCGCCGCCGGGCGGCCGGTGCTAATCAGGTAAAGGCCGAAGTCGTCGAGTTTGACAATCACGGCCACCAATACCGTCATGCCGAGGCCGATGGCGGCCATTACCAGCGACTTGGTCAGCAGGCTGTATGAGCCGACCACGCCCAGCGCGATGATGATGATTTCCGCCGAAAGAATAAAGTCGGTGCGGATGGCGCCGGTGATTTTGGCTTTTTCATCGACCAATTCATCGGCAGTGTGCTCGGGGCTGTCGCTTTCCTGGCGGTGCAGCATTTTGTGCAGCAGCTTTTCCACGCCTTCAAAACACAAATATGCGCCGCCCAGCATCAGCAGCGGGGTAATCAGCGCGGGCAGGAAAACGGAGAGCAGCAGCGCAGCGGGCACCAGGATGATTTTATTAACCAGTGAGCCTTTGGCAACGGCCCACACAATCGGCAGCTCGCGCTCGGCCGATACGCCGGTAACTTGGTTGGCATTTAAGGCCAAATCGTCGCCGACCACGCCGGCGGTTTTCTTGGCGGCCATTTTGGTCATCAGGGCGACATCGTCCAATACGGCGGTAATGTCGTCGAGCAGGGTGAAAAGAGAGGCAAAGGCCATGCGTATTCCCGAAATGTGTCGTTATGCGGCAGGTAAATGCCCAAACCTGCTATTATAGCCGAAAAATGCCCGCTTTGCAGGCGGTTTGGCTGTAAAAGCCGTCTGAAAATGCGTGCGGGATAGAAGGGCGGGCGGATAAGGTGCTTGGGCGCAGGCTAAGCCCGAATGGCGGCTTCGTAGTCATCTGTGTGTCAAATTATCTGTACGCAGAATGACGGTTTGCAGTTGTATAAATATTGGCAAAGATGGGCTAGCGCGGGCATAAACGGCGTGGGCTTGTGTTAAAATATGCCGCATTTTGATTTAAATCAGACCGATGATTTTATTTTAGGGGAAATAAAACGTGGATTGGATGAACAGCCTGTTTTTATTGGGCGGGGTGCTGCTGTTTGTCAGCGTGGTGGCGACCACGCTGTCGGCGCGTTTCGGCATGCCCCTGCTGCTGGGTTTCTTGGCGGTGGGCGTGCTGGCGGGCGAGCAGGGCATCGGGCATATCAAGTTCGACAGCTTTCCGCTGGCTAATGTTATCGGCCAGCTCGCGCTGGCGGTGATTCTGCTCGACGGCGGCCTGCGTACCAGTATGAGCAGCATCCGTCTGGTGTTGAAACCCGCTGCGGTATTGGCGACTTGGGGCGTGTTTGCCACCGTGTTGCTGCTGGGGGTTTTTACCACGTTTTATTTGGGGCTGGACTGGAAATTCGGCATCCTGATGGCGGCCATTGTCGGCTCGACCGATGCGGGTGCGGTGTTCAGCCTGCTGCGTAACAGCGGCGTGCGCCTGAACGAGCGCGTGCAGGCGACGCTGGAAATCGAATCGGGCGCCAACGACCCGATGGCGATTTTCCTGGTCACCGCGCTGATTACCATGATTATGCAGCCCGAAGAATCGGGCGCGCTGGCGTTTATCTGGATGCTGGTGCTGCAAATCTTCTTCGGCCTGCTGATTGGTTGGCTGGGCGGGCGCATTTTGGCCAGGTTGGTGCGCCGTCTGCATCTGGCCGATGGCCTGTATGCGCTGATGATTGTGTCCGGCGGCCTGATTGTGTTTGCCACCGCCAATATGCTCGGCGGCAGCGGCTTTTTGGCCGTTTATCTGGCGGGTATCATCGTCGGCAATAAACACAGCCTGGCGACGGAGCACGTTTTGCGCGTGATGGACGGCCTGGCTTGGTTGGCGCAGGCCACGCTGTTTGTGGTATTGGGTCTGCTGGTGACGCCGTCCGACGTGTGGGCCAACGGCGCCGACGCGCTGGTAATTGCCGCTTTCCTGATGCTGATTGCCCGCCCGCTGGCCGTGTTCAGCGGCTTATGGAAAGGCGAATACAGCCGCCGCGAAAAAGCCTATATCAGCTGGCTTGGCTTGCGCGGCGCTGTGCCGATTACTTTGGCGATGATGCCTTTGGTGATGGGCGTGCCCAATTCCAATCTGCTGTTTAACGTGGCCTTTGCCGTGGTGGTCTTGTCGCTGCTGATTCAGGGTACGACCATTCCCGTGATGGCGCGTCTTTTGAAAGTCGCCATGCCGCCCAAGCCCGAGCCGGTGGATATTCAGGATATCTGGCTGTCGGAAACCGAAAGCGTGCAGCTGACCGCCTACCGCGTGGTGGCCGAATCGGAAGCCGAGGGCGTGCATCCCGACAAAGTCGCGCCGATTTCCGCCTCATACGAATTGCGCTGCTTTACCCTGATCCGCGACGGGCGCAAAGTCGAGCTGCACAGCGATACCGTATTGCAGGAAGACGATACCGCCTGGTATATCCTGCCGCCTGAGCAAGTCGATAAAATGGCGCAATACTTTACCGAAACCGGCAGCACGGTACGCATGAATTTCGACTTCTTCGGCGAATTCGTCGTCGATCCCGCCAGCAAAGCCGGCGATTTGGCGCAGGCTTACGGCCTCAAGCTGGAAGCGGGCGAAGAAAATCTGAGCCTGCTGGAGCTGTTTGAGCAGCGTGCTGAAAGCAAGCACCCCGTAGAGGGCGACCGCATCGAAATCGGAGATTTCGGCTTGGTAGTCAAAGAGCTGGATGCCAACGGCACGGTTAAATGGCTGGGCTTGAAAGTGCCGCATTAAACCGCATCGGCTTGGTCTGTAAGGCAAAAAGCCGTCTGAAAAAGCGTATTTTCAGACGGCTTTTTTGTGTGCATAGGGCAGATATGCTTGAACCCGGCCTGTTTTGCGGGCAGCTTTATTGGATTAGGGTATATAGTCGAAGAACTGAATTT
>NZ_BCWL01000167.1 GCF_001592185.1 Bergeriella denitrificans NBRC 102155 | reverse complement strand
GGGAAATTGTGAACAATACTCTGAAAAGGGTAAAGAAGTGTTTTAACGCCGTCTGAAAAAAAAGTAAAGGCTTTTTAAGGCTTTTTTTGGATTTGATAGTCAAATGAAATCGGAAATAGGGCGGCGCAGCTAATGACGGCAATAAAGATTTCTGTTTTTTAGAGATTTCACGATTGCTGAAAAAAGAAAATGGGGGCTTATTCCGAAACATGATACCGCGCGTAACGTCGCGCCAGCAGGTTCAACGCGCCTTGCAGCACCCAGCCGATGCCGAAGGCAAACAGCAGCGTGCCGATGCCCAAAGTGCCGCCGAGCAGCCAGCCGATCAGGCAGACGCTGCTTTCCATCAGCGTGCGTACCACGCCGACGCGCCAGCCCGTTTTTTGGCACAGGCCGACCATCAGCCCGTCGCGCGGCCCTGCGCCTAAATAAGTAGTGAGATACAGCGCGGCCGCCACTCCCATCACCACAATGCCGCCCACACACAGCGCAGCGCGCATCACATAATCATCCGCATCGGGCGCGGGCACAAAGCGCACCACCAAGCCCAAAACCAGCGCAATCACCGTCATATTCATCAGCGTGCCCAAGCCGGGGCGCAGACCCAGCGGTATCCAGAGCAGCAATACCGCCAGGCTGATTAAAAACGTGGTCGTGCCGATGTTCCAGCCGGTTTGCACTGCCAGCCCTTGCGCGAATACCACCCAGGGCGTTGCGCCCAAATCCGCCAAAACCAGCATCGCCTCCGCCGCGCCGAAGAGCGTCAGCCCGAAGACCAGCATCAGCAGCGGTTTGGCTTCAAACGACCATTGTGAACGCGCCTTCCACGGCGTAACAGGTAATAAACGGCTCATACGTTTCCCTTTTTCAGACGGCCTTTTCCCGCTCCGCCAGCCTGGCCGCCCACAAAGCCGACGCCGTACACAGCGTGAGCGGCAGCCAAAAAGCGGGTGATACGCGGGTGATTTCCAAAGCAAACACCAAAGCGGTAACGGGCATTTTCATCGATACCGCCAAAAACGCCGCAGCGCCGAGCAAAGCCGCCGCATCAGACGGCACGGCAGGCAAAAACACATTCCACAGCGAAGCCAGCGTAACCGCCGCCATGCTGCCAAGCATCATCGAAGGCGTAATCAAGCCGCCGTAAGTGCCGACCGCCAAAGCCAGCAGCACCGCCAGCCATTTGACCGCAAACAAATCCAAACCGCCCGCGCCGCTGATTAAGCCGCCGAACGCCAGCTGGTTGCCCGCTTTGCCGTTGCCCAAAATATCCGGGAAAAACACCGCCAACACGCCAATCATGCCGAACGCTGCCACGGCGGCAACGACATTGCGGCGGCTGTCGCGCGGCCACAGCGGCAAGCGCTCGGTACTGCGTTTAAACCACACCGCCAGCACGCCGAACACCGCTCCGGCCGGCACGGCCCACAGCAAAAGCGGCGTATCCAGCGCAGCCTCCGCCAAATGATATTGCACTTCATCGCCCAGCCCCAATCGCGCCACCGCTACCGCCACCGCCGAAGTCAACAGCGCTGCCGCAGCCGCACGCGCATTCCACAGGCACAGCATCACCTCAAGCGTAAACAGCGTACCGGCCAGCGGCGCGTTATACACCGCCGCCAAACCCGCCCCGGATGCACAAGCCAGCAGCAGCTTGGCATCATCGGCACCAATGCCCCGGCGGCGTATCCACAGCGACGCCAACGCCGCACTCATCTCGCGCGGCGCCGTCTCCCTGCCCAGCGGCGAACCCATGCCCACCGTGGCAATCTGCAAAAACACATGGCACATCGTTTCTTTAAACGGCAAACCCTGTGTCGGCTGCCCCAGCGATGTCTTTAAAGAAACCAGCGGCCTGCCGAAACGCTTGAGCAGATACCAGCCGCCGCCGGCCAGTAAGCCGCACAAAAGCAGCACGACAAACCGCCGTGTGCCGGACGCTTCTTCAACACCGACACGGAAGGGCACGGTTTCGCCGTTTAAAGCATAGCCGAAAGCGTGGTGCTGCACAAAATGCAGCAGATGCGTGAGCGTGATACCGGCGATTCCGGCGCCGATGCCGACCATAATCAGAGAAAGCCAAAGTCGGGAAGCGGGGTGTGTCTGTTTTATCAAATTCATGTTCCGGGTGAATGAAGCAGAGGCCGTCTGAAAAGCAGGCCGCCGTGTTTGATTGGTAAAGCGTTGTGTGCGGAAACGGCTGTTGCGTGTATTGGGAGACGGCAGCCGCAGCGGACTTGCGCAGCTAATGACGGCAATCAGGATTTTTATTTTTTAGGAGTTTGACTATATTTTAAATAAAGAAAAGCCGTCTGAACATCTCCAACCGGTTTTCAGACGGCCTAAGATTGGTTTTTTTGCCGGTTTTCCCGGAAAACAGCCTGAGAGTAAAACTGTTTTAAAAAATAATTTAAATTATAATAATCGCTTATCAAATTTTCGGAGATGATTTCATGAATGCCTACCTGATGCTCGGCGCGGCCATTGTGTGCGAAGTATTCGGCACCACCATGCTCAAATACAGCGGCGGCTTTTCCAAATGGGGCTTCGCCTGCGCCGGGTTGGCGGCTTTCGGGGTGGCGTTTTTCCTGGTTGCCCGCGTATTTGAAACCCTGCCGATGGGCTTGGTGTACGCCACTTGGTCGGGCTGCGGCATTATCCTGACGCTGCTGATCGGCTGGCTGCTGGGGCAACGCCCCGATTGGCCTGCCGTGATTGGTGTGGTGCTGATTATCGCGGGCGTGCTGGTGATTAATCTTTTATCGAAAACATCGGCACATTAGCCGTCTGAATTTTTCAGACGGCCTTTGCCTTATGCAAATTTTTTCTAAAATATAAAAAGCCAAAGTGTAAGAAAAAGCCGTCTAAAACAGAATTTTCAGACGACTTTTTGCCGCTTAATGATTTTACTTACCTATCGGTAAACTGGCTGCCACATTGCATCTTGCACGGTTTGGATCCAGTTGTCCGATTGCACGGTTGCCACGCCATCTTTCACCGCTTGCTTGGCGACCGCCACCGCCACCGTTGCCGACGACGCACGCAGATTATCCACAGGCGGTAGCAGCGACGCACCCAGCTCTTGCGGATTGACTTGGCTTGCCACCGCCTCGGCAGCCGCCAGTAGCATACCGTCGGTAACGTGTTTGGCGCCAGAGACAATCACCCCAAGCCCCAAGCCTGGGTACAGCATGGCGTTGTTCGCCTGACCGATTTCATAGTTCACCCCTTGATAAGGCACAGGCGGCACAGGAATGCCCACCGCAATCAGTGCCTTGCCGTCTGACCACTTCACCGCATCGGCAGGCATGACCTCAATGCGTTCGGTTGGATTGGACAGCGGCAACAAAATCGGACGCTCCACGCCAGCTGCCAATGCCTTGACGACATCCTCGCCAAACGCACCGTGGTCGGTTGATGTGCCGATTAAGATGGTCGGCTTGACTTGCTTAACCACTTCCAGCAGGCGAATAAAGCCGTCTTTATCCCTTGCCCAGTCTGTGCTCTCGGCAGCAGGGCGAGCGTATTCTTGCTGATAATCTGGCAAATCCTTCATATCGTCCGTTACCAAGCCGTTAATATCAATCAGCCACACACGGCTGCGTGCTTCCGCGCGGCTGAGACCTTCACGCTCCATCGCCGCACTGATTTGATCCGCCATGCCTGTGCCTGCCGTGCCCGCACCGTACACAATCAGGCGCTGGTCGGCAAAGCTCTGCTTGGTAACTTTAAGCGCCGAAAACACAGACGACATCACAATCGCCCCTGTGCCTTGCATATCATCGTTAAAAATGCGGTATTCGTTGCGGTATTTTTGTAAAATGCGGCGAGCATTTGACGGGCCAAAATCCTCAAAGTGCAACAGCGCCTTAGGGAACATTTCGCTTGCAACTTTCAAATATTCAGCAACCAGCGCATCGTATTTTTCGCCGTACACACGTGCATGGCGGTTGCCCAGATAGGCAGGGTCGTTTAAAAGCGCCTCGTTATTCGTGCCGACATCCAAATTCACAGCAATCACACGTGCAGGGTCAATGCCTGCCGCCGCACTGTAAATCGCCAGTTTGCCCACCGAAATGTCCGTGCCGTTCACGCCCCAGTCGCCAATGCCCAAAATCTCCTCGGCATCAGAAACCACCAGCAAATCCACATCGTCCGCCCCCAAACCCAAAGTCTCAAACGACGCACGCACATCTTCAATGCGGTTCACATTCAAATACACCGCACGGCTGCGGCGGTAATCACGGCTCCATTTTTTAATCGCCTCGCCCACGGTCGGATCGTAAACAATCGGCAGCATTTGCGCCAGATGATCGGTGATGAGTTTGTAGTATAAAGTCTCGTTACGATTGTGCAGCTGGTCTAAAAAGACATATTTTTCCATATCCTTTTCATAAGCACAAAACTGCTTATAGGCACGTGCCGCCTGCTGCTCCAGCGTCTCCACCGCCGCTGGCAGCCGTCCTGTCAAGCCGTATTTGGCACGCTCTTCATAAGTAAAGGCGGTGTCGCGATTGGTTAGCGGATTTTGCATGATTTCAGGGGTTTTGCTCATGGTGTACTCCATTCAAAAGTGGTTGGGAAGGAAAGAAAGCGCAGGTATTTTAACATATTTCCGATCTTGCCCCCCCCCCCCCGATATTTGTAAGATTTTGATATGTTGGAAAATTATATTAACCTGAATTAAAGACTTCTGAAAAGTTGCGAAAATTTGTTAATAAGTTAATTTTATGTATAAAAGAAGTGGTGGTTTGATTGAACGGTTGTTGTGGAAACGGAGAGACTGCTTTTTATCGTGATTTGTGAAGAATGATATGAAGACTTCAGACGGCTTTTTGGCTTTGTGCAAAAGTACAGTCGGAGAAA
>NZ_BCWL01000166.1 GCF_001592185.1 Bergeriella denitrificans NBRC 102155 | reverse complement strand
ATCCCCCCCCCCCCGCAAAAATAATATCCCGCTCCTAGCCGCCCTGCTCGGCGGTCTGCTCGCATTCCATACCCTGCCCGCTCTGGCATCTCCTTCCCCAACATCAATCAGCTCTGAACAGACAAATCAACAATTCAATCGCGCCCTTGAAGCTGCCCAGCGTAAAGACTACGCCACAGCCCTGCGCTTATGGCAGCCACTGGCGCAACAGGGCAATGCTGTCGCGCAATCTAACCTCGGCCTGATGTATTACAAAGGTGATGGCGTGATGAGAGATAACAAGCAGGCCTTCGAGTGGTTCCGCAAAGCTACCATGCAGGGAAATGCCGAGGCGCAATCTAACCTCGGCGTGATGTATGCCGAAGGCCAGGGCGTGGCGAAAGATGACAAGCAGGCCTTCGAGTGGTTCCGCAAAGCTGCCATGCAGGGAGTTGCCAACGCGCAATACAACCTCGGCGTGATGTATGAAAACGGCCGGGGCGTGGCGAAAGATGACAAACAAGCCGTCGAGTGGTACCGCAAAGCCGCCGCCCAGGGAGATGCCAACGCGCAATACAACCTCGGCGTGATGTATGCCAAAGGCCAGGGCGTGGCGGAAGATGACAAGCAGGCCGTTGAGTGGTTCCGCAAAGCCGCCGCCCAGGGAGATGCCCGAGCGCAATACAACCTCGGCGTGATGTATGCCAAAGGCTGGGGCGTGGCGAAAGATGACAAGCAGGCCGTTGAGTGGTTCCGCAAAGCCGCCGCGCAAGGCCATCAAAACGCCATCGATGCGCTGAAAGCATTCAACCTGCGCTAATCCTGCCGCAAAAAAGCCGTCTGAAAATCCAACTTTCAGACGGCTTTTTTTTATTCTTTCACACCCGCTTCGTCACCCGACCTACTGCTGAAGCAGCAAGTCCGCTGCCCCGTACTACCTGTACTGTCTGCGGTTCGACTCCTTGTATCAGAATTTAATTTCTCCGACTATATTTGCCCCTGCGTCTTGAACGGGGAAGATGCAGATTACTGAATTTCAAAGGGCTCTCTGTTCCTCAACCGTTTGTTTTATCCCGAACGCACGTTATTTCCGATACCAGCCGACGCTCAATGCCCGCTCCATCGGTGAGTAATACAGCGGCATAGTGGCGGGAAAGCCCAAGGTATCGCGATAGACCACGCGGTAGGTGTCGGCATACCAGTTTGGCACGACGATGTATTGGTGGCGCATCACGCGGTCGAGTGCGCGGGCGGCGGCGACCAGCTCGGTGCGGCTGTTGAAATGCTCGAATTTTTTCAGCAGCGCTTCCACCGCAGGCAGGCACACGCCCGCCCAGTTGCGGCTGCCTTCGGTGCGTGCGGCTTCGCAGCCGAAATACATGGCCTGCTCGTTGCCCGGGCTGTTGCTGTTGGCATAAACCACGATGGTCATATCGAAATCGAAGGCGGTCATGCGCTTTTGGAATACGGCGGAGTCGGCGGTGCGTACGGTCATTTTCACGCCGATTTTCGCCAAGTCGCGCTGCCATTTGGCGGTCACGCGCTCATAGGTTTTGCTCGGGGAGAGAAATTCAAACGCCAGCGGCCGCCCCTGTTTGTCCACCAATACGCCGTTGCGGTAGCGGTAGCCCGCCTGCTCGAGTAGGGCGCGGGCTTTCAGCAGGTTGGGGCGGACACCCTGGGCGGCATCGATGCGCGGCGGTTCGGGTGCGTCTTGGGCAAACACCTGCGGCGGCAGTTGCGCTTTCAGCGGGTTGAGCAGCGCCAGCTCCGCGCCTTCGGGGCGGCCGCGGGCGGCCAGCTCGCTGTTGGTAAAAAAGCTGTTGCTGCGGCGGTAGGCGCTGTAAAACATCCGGCTGTTGGTGGTTTCAAAATCAAAACTTTCCACCATGGCGCGGCGCACCAGAATATTGTCAAACGGCGGCTTGCGCGTGTTCATCACAAAGCCCTGCATACCGGCGGTATTGCGGTGCGTCCACTCGTGTTTGGCCAGGCCGCGTTTCTGCAGCGCGGCTTCGGGGTAGGCTCGCGCCCAGTTGCGGGCGACGTTTTCCTGCATAAAGTCGTATTGGCCGCCTTTCAGGCCTTCGATGCGCACGCTGTCGTCTTTATAGTATTTGAAGCGGACGGTATCGAAATTGTAGCGGCCTTTGCGTACGGGCAGGTTCTGCGCCCAATATTGCGGATCGCGGCGGTATTCGCTCTGGCGGCCGCGCTCGGCTTTGGCAAAGCGGTAGGGGCCGGAGCCGATGGGCGGCGTGTTGGCGGCTGATGCCAGGCCTTTGGGGTAGCTTTTGTGCGAAAACACGGGCAGTTCGCCCAAAATCAGCGGCAGCTCGGAATTGCGCTGCTTAAAGTGGAACACAACGGTGCGCGGAGCGGGCGTTTCCACGCGGGCAACATCGCCCCAGTAGAATTTGTACATCGGCGCGGCGGCGGGGTCGGCTGTCAGCGTGTTGAACGAAGCGGCCACGTCTTTGGCCAACACCGGGTCGCCGTTGTGGAAGCGGGCGCGGGGATTGATGCGGAAGGTAACGGACAGGCCGTCGGGCGCGACGCGCACGTCTTCCGCCAGTAGGCCGTACACGGCGAAAGGCTCGTCCCAGCTTTTTTCCATCAGCGTATCCAGCGTCAGCATCGCCATGCCGCTTTCGTGGTCGCCTTTGAGGGTAAAGGGATTGAGCGTGTCGAAGCCGCCGGGCAGGGGCAGCGTTAACGTGCCTCCTTTGGGTGCGTCGGCGCGCACATAATCAAAAGACGGGAAACCGGCGGCATATTTGGGCGGCTGACCGAGGCTGAGGCCGTGGTCGGCGCGGGCGGGCGCGGCGAGCAGGGCGGCGGCAAAAAGAAGCAGGGCGGGCAGTTTCGTTATCATAATGCTTGTCGGTCAGGGTATGGGTGGGAGCGGGCGTTTACGATATTCAAGCGGATTTTTCAGACGGCATCTGCTGCCAGAGCAAATCGCAGATGCCGTCTTTAGGCGCAAACCCGGCGGGTGCTTCCAGTAAGAGGGCGCGGATGGCGGCTTGGTCGGCGCGGTGGCAGGCGGCATCCATGCGTGCGAGCCAGTCGGCCAAACGCTCGGGCGGCAGCATGGTTTCGCTGGCGGTCATGATGCGCGGGTGGCCGGTGGGGCGGACGTTGTCGCCGATCAGCAGCTCTTCGTAGAGCTTTTCGCCCGGGCGCAGGCCGCTGATGCGGATTTCGATGTCGCCGTCGGGGCGGGCTTCGTCTTTCAGCTTCAGGCCGCTCAGACGAATCATCTGCTTGGCCAAATTCATAATGCGGACGGGTTCGCCCATATCGAGTACAAACACATCGCCGCCTTTGCCCATCGCACCGGCCTGTATCACCAGCTGCGCCGCTTCGGGAATGGTCATGAAATAGCGCGTGATGTCGGGGTGGGTCAGGGTAATCGGCCCGCCGCGTGCGATTTGCTGCTCAAACAGGGGTACGACCGAGCCGGACGAGCCTAAGACATTACCGAAGCGCACCATGCAGAAGCGCGTGCTTTGGCCGGGTTTGGCGGCCATGGCCTGCAACACCAGCTCCGCCATGCGCTTGCTCGCGCCCATGGTGTTGGTCGGGCGCACGGCTTTGTCGGTGGACACCAAGACAAACGTCGCCACGCCGGCGGCTTCGGCGGCTTCGGCGCAGCGCAGCGTGCCCCAGATATTGTTACGCAGGCCGGCGATGGTGTTGTATTCGACCAGCGGCACATGTTTGTAGGCCGCAGCATGATAAACGGTATCGATGCGGAAGGTTTCCATCACGGATTGCAGATGCGCCTGATCCTGCACCGAGCCCAACAGCGGCACGATGTCCACCGGGCTGCCCGAGGCCGTCTGCAAACGCGCCAGCTCGCGCTCGATGGCATAAAGGGCGAATTCGGACAGCTCAAACAACACCAGCCGCGCGGGCTGCTGCTGCACAATCTGGCGGCAGAGTTCCGCGCCGATGGAGCCGCCCGCGCCCGTGACCATCACGGCTTTGCCGAAGGTATCGGCACGCATCAGCTCGGGCACGGGATCGACGGGTGTGCGCCCGAGCAGGTCGGAAATGGAGATTTTCTGCAACGCGCCCGCGTTGATGCTGCCGCCCACCCAGTCGCTGACCGCAGGTATGGTCAGCACTTCGCAGCCGTAAGGCTCGAGGCTGCGGATAATGGCCGCGCGTTTGGCGGGCGCGGTGTGCGGCAGGGCGAGCAGGATTTTGCGGATGCCGTATTTGTGTACCAGCCGCCCGATTTCAGACGGCGGGTAAACGGTTAAGTCGCGGATATTGATGTGGTGGTTTTCCGGCGCATCGTCGATAAACGCCGCCGGCCAGTAAGCCGCGTTCTGCCGCAGCGCATCGGCCAGCTGCCGCCCAGACTGCCCCGCGCCGTACACCAATACGGGGGCGGAATGCCCGCGCCGCTCCACCAATACCGCCCGCAGCAGCAGGCGCGAGCCGCCGGTTAACACCAGCAGCAGCACGAAATACACCACCGGCAGCGCCAGGCGCAGCTGCTCGAAATACAGCACGCTGAAAAAGAAAAACGCGGTCGAAGCCAGGCTGCCGGCCAGCGCCACCGCCAGCACGCGCATATTGAGATAGCGGATGACGGCGCGGTAAAGCCCCAGGCGCGTGAACACCAGCAGCGTCGGCACGAGCGTGGCGGCAAAAGCCAGCCAGTTGGCCGGGTCGCTCCATTCCTGATAGTAGTCGGCCTTCAGGCGCTGGGTAAACCAGAATGTCGCAAAAATCATCAGTATGTCGTGGCAGACAAACAGGATTTTTTTGGCGGCGCGCGGCAGGGCGAGCAGTTTTTCCAAAATCATAGCGGTTGCGTGTGTGTTTTCAGACGGCATCAAGCCGCCGTGTGTTTATGGTATCGTCGAAGAACACAGTATGAGA
>NZ_BCWL01000165.1 GCF_001592185.1 Bergeriella denitrificans NBRC 102155 | reverse complement strand
ATATTTTAGTTTTTTAAAAATTTCACTATACAAAGCCAAAGAGAAACAAGGAGCTTTCATGAGCCGATTTGAGAAAACCCCCGGCTGGTTGGATTTCCACCCCAACCCGTCCAAACCCAAGCTGGTGCTGCCGCAAGGCGCGGTGGATGCGCACTGTCACGTTTTCGGCCCGGGCGACATGTTCCCCTACGCGCCCGAGCGCAAATACACGCCTTGCGATGCGGGCAAAGACAAGCTGTTTGCCCTGCGCGACCTGCTCGGTTTCGAACGCAACGTGATTGTGCAGGCCACCTGCCACGGTGCGGACAACCGCGCTTTGGTCGATGCGCTGGAAACCGCCGGCAGCAAAGCGCGCGGTGTAGCCACGGTAAAAGCCGACGTCACGCAGGAGGAATTGCAGCGGCTGCACGATGCGGGCGTGCGCGGCGTGCGTTTCAACTTCGTCAAGCGTTTGGTGGACACCGCGCCGGTCGATACCCTTCGTACCATCGCCGACAAAATCGCGCCCTTGGGCTGGCACATCGTGATTTATTTTGAAGCGGCGGACTTGGCGGAATATTACGATTTCTTCACGTCGCTGCCGACCACCGTGGTAGTCGACCACATGGGCCGTCCCGACGTATCGCAACCTGCGCACGGCGGCGAGTTTGAATTATTCGTCAAGCTGATGCGCGAAAACCCGAATTTCTGGAGCAAACTCTCCTGCCCCGAGCGTTTGAGCAACACTGGCCCCAAAGCCTTAAACGGCGAACAGCAGGCCTATACCGACGTGGTGCCGTTTGCCCGCCGCCTGATGCAGGAGTTCCCTGACCGCGTGTTGTTCGGCACCGACTGGCCGCACCCGAACCTGAAAGACCATATGCCGGACGACGGCCTGCTGGTGGATTGGCTGGCGCAGGTGGCGGTTACGCCTGAGGAGCGGCGGAAAATTTTGGTAGACAACCCGATGCGGTTATACTGGCCGGAAGAGGCATAATTCCCACTTTCAGACGGCCTTTTCGGAAAAGGCCGTCTGAAAACACCGACAAAGGAGCAGCAAGATGGCACTCGACAAACCTTACAAAGACATTCCCGGCACGCGCATTTTCGATTCCGAACGCGCCAGCCAGGGCTATCATCTCAACCAGTTCTGCATGTCGCTGATGAAGGCGGAAAACCGCGAACGTTTCAAAGCCGACCAGCGCGCCTATATGGACCAATGGCCGATGACCGAAGAGCAGAAAGACGCAGTTATCGCCCGCGATTTGAACCGCTTGATCGATCTGGGCGGCAATATTTATGTGTTGGCGAAAATCGGCGCCACCGACGGCCTGACCTTCCAGCAAATGGCGGGCAGCATGACCGGCATGAGCGAAGAGGAATACCGTGCGATGATGATGGCCGGCGGCCGCAGCATTGAAGGCAACCGCTACCTGCACGAGCAAAAACCCGAATAAGGCCGTCTGAAAGGAGACATCATGGCAAAAATCACCGCAAGCGTTTACACCTCCCACGTCCCCGCCATCGGCGTGGCCTGGGACTTGAAAAAGCAAGGCGAAGACTACTGGAAGCTGGTCTTCGCAGGCTACGAATACAGCAAAGAATGGCAGAAAGAAAACCGCCCCGACGTAGTCATTCTGGTGTACAACGACCACACCAACAATTTCGACTTCAGCCTCATTCCGACCTTCGCCTTGGGCATGAACCACGAATTCCGACCCAGCGACGAAGGCTGGGGCCCGCGCCCCGTACCGAATGTGGAAGGCGACCAGAAATTCGCCTCGCACCTGGCGCATTCCGTTATCGAACAAGGCTTCGACCTGACCCTGTGCTATGAGATGGAAGTCGACCACGGCCTGACCGTACCGCTGACCGTCATGTTCGGCGACGTCGAAAAATGGCCGGTAAAAGTCATTCCGCTGCATGTAAACGTGGTGCAATACCCCGTGCCCAGCGGCCAACGCTGCTACGACCTCGGCCGCGCCATCAGAAAAGCCGTGGAAAGCTACGACGAAGATTTGAACGTCCACATCTGGGGCACCGGCGGCATGAGCCACCAACTGCAAGGCCCGCGCGCAGGCTTGATCAACAAAGAATGGGACAACCAATTTCTGGACGACCTGATTGCCGACCCGAAAGAGCTGGCGAAAAAACCGCACATCGAATACGTTCGCGAAGCCGGTTCCGAAGGCATCGAACTGGTAATGTGGCTGATTGCCCGCGCCGCCATGTGCGAAGAAGGCGAAGAGCCGGTGGTGAAACACCGCTTCTACCACGTTCCCGCCTCCAACACCGCAGTCGGCCATCTGATTTTGGAAGCACCGAAAAAATAACGCATCAGGCCGTCTGAAAACACAGTCGGAGCGTAAACGCTCCAACCATACATCACACGCCTGCTTTTTCAGACGGCATCGCCCGCCTTAAACGAAACAACCAACCCAAAGGAAACTTCATGAGCAAAACCATCAAAGTCGCCCTCGCCGGTGCCGGCGCATTCGGCGAAAAACACCTTGACGGCATCAAAAACATCCCCGACGTAGAAGTCATCGCCCTCATCGGCCGCGACATGGCCAAAACCCAAACCGTCGCCGACAAATACGGCATCGGCTTTGTCACCGACGACTTGGCCAAAGCCCTCGAACTGCCCAAATTGGACGCCGTGATTTTGTGCACCCCCACCCAAATGCACGCCGCGCAAACCCTGCAATGCCTGAAAGCCGGCAAACACGTCCAAGTAGAAATCCCCCTGGCCGACTCCTGGGCAGACGCCGAAGAAGTGCTGCGCGTACAAAAAGAAACCGGCCTGGTCGCTATGGTCGGCCACACCCGCCGCTTCAACCCCAGCCACCAATGGGTACACAACAAAATCAGCGCAGGCGAATTGAACATCCAACAAATGGACGTACAAACCTATTTCTTCCGCCGCACCAACACCAACGCCAAAGGCGAACCGCGCTCCTGGACCGACCACCTGCTGTGGCACCACGCCGCCCACACCGTGGATCTCTTCCAATACCAAACCGGCAGCAAAGTCGTGAAAGCCAACGCCATCCAAGGCCCGAAACACCCCGTATTGGGCATCGCCATGGACATGTCCATCCAGCTGCAGGCCGAAAACGGCGCCATCTGCACCCTGTCGCTCTCCTTCAACAACGACGGCCCCTTGGGCACCTTCTTCCGCTACATCTGCGACAACGGCACCTACATCGCCCGCTATGACGACCTGGTCAACGGCAAAGAAGAGCCCATCGACGTGAGCAAAGTCGCCGTATCCATGAACGGTATCGAACTGCAAGACCGCGAATTCTTCGCCGCCATCCGCGAAGGCCGCCAACCCAATTCCAGCGTAGAAAGCGTCATCAACTGCTACAAAGTATTGGGCGAATTGGAAAAACAGCTCGAAGGCTGATCATCAACGCACAGGCCGTCTGAAAACCCATACTTTCAGACGGCCTGTATGCTTTACGTGCGTTCGGTATAAGACAAACAGTTGAAAAGCATAGCATCCGTTGAAATTCAGTAATCTGTCCCTTCCCCCCGTCCCTGCGGGGGAAAGTTAGGATGAGGGTAGCCGGCCTAAAATAACCTGTAAATCCCCCCTAACCCTCCCCCGTTAAAGACGGGATAGGGGATAAATCTCTGAAATATAAATAAAATCGCTTATCCCGAACGCACGTTACTTTCTCTCATCCAATCCGTTGAGAAAACCGGCGCAAGCGCAAAACGCAGCCTGCCGCATCACGCCGCATCTTTCCAGTTTCACAAAACATATGCCGTCTGAAAATCAAAGCCGCCGCGCCCGATTTTTCAGACGGCCACCACCAAAGGAATCATCATGTCACCCAACCGCATACTCTGCCAAACCGAAGTCCGCCCCGTCGGCCTCGGCTGCATGAACCTCAGCCACGCCTACGGCACACCGCCCGACGAAGCCGCCGCACTGGCCTTTCTGCAACGCGCCGTCGATTTAGGCTACAACCATTTCGACACCGCCACCCTCTACGGCTTCGGCGCCAACGAAACCCTGGTCGGCAAAGCCCTCAAACCCTACCGCAGCCAAATCCTGCTGGCCAGCAAATGCGGCATGGGCGGCGTCAACGGCAAACGCGTCATCGACGGCCGCCCCGAAACCATCCAACGCCAAGCCGAAGAATCCCTGCGCCGCCTGCAAACCGACGTCATCGACCTTTACTACCTGCACCGCTGGGATAAAAACATCCCCATCGAAGAGAGCATGGGCGCCCTGTCGCGCCTGGTCGAACAAGGCAAAATCCGCACCATCGGCCTCTCCGAAGTATCCGCCGCCACACTGGAAAAAGCCCACGCCGTCCATCCCGTAGCCGCCGTCCAAACCGAATATTCGCTCTGGACACGCAACCCCGAAATCGCCGTATTGCAGAAAACCCGCGAGCTGGGCGCCGCATTCGTCGCCTTCAGCCCCGTCGCCCGAGGCTTTCTCGGCGGCATCCTGCGCGACCCCGCCACACTGGCCGACAACGACATCCGCCGCCCCATGCCGCGCTTCTCCGCCGAAAACTACCCCGCCAACCTGCGCCTGCTCGACAAACTGCAAGACCTCGCACAACAAGCCGGCTGCACCACCGCCCAACTCGGCATCGCCTGGCTGCTCGCCCAAAGCGAACACATCCTGCCCATCCCAGGCACCACCAACCCCGCGCATCTGGCCGACAACTTCGCCGCCGCCGACTTAAACATCAGCGCCGATATCCTGCAGCAGGCCGGACAAATCATCCATCAAGGCAACACCGTCGGCGCACGCTATCCCGCCGCCACCCAAGCCGAAATCGATACCGAAGAGTTTGAGGCTTAAGGGTAAACAGAAAGGCCGTCTGAAAATCTGATTTTCAGACGGCCTTTTTTATAGTCGTTTCAATTTAGATTGAGACAAGG
>NZ_BCWL01000164.1 GCF_001592185.1 Bergeriella denitrificans NBRC 102155 | reverse complement strand
AAATTCAGTTCTCCGACTATATCCCGCATCTGCCCATGCAGCAAACCCGACTACCCCAATCCCCGCAATTCTTCGGGCGTATTGTAATTGGTAAAATCCGCGTCCGACTCAAAATGCACCACCCGCGCGCGCTGCTGCTGCAGCCAGCCGCGCAGGGTACGCATACCGGCATACAGATACGGCACGGCGCTTTGCAGGATTTGCGGGCGGATAAACATGATGCTGTATTGCTGGCGCACGGGGGTTTCGACGTAAAACGCGTTGCACAGCGGCGTGCGGCGGGCAACATCGAGAAAACGCGCCACCAAATCCTGCGGCAGGCGCGGCATATCGCACGACACAATCAGCAGCCAGTCGGCTTTGGCCAGCTGCAAATCGTTGGCGGCGGTGCACAAAGCCGCCAGCGGGCCGAGCTGCTGCCATTGGCGCGAATCGGCGAAAACGTGCGGGCTGCGGGCGGCGTAGTCTTCCAGATTGCGGTTGGCGCTGATGGCAATGTGGTCCACCTGCGGCCCGATGCGCCCGATAACGTGGTCGATCAAGGGTTTGCCCTGCCATGCCAGCAGGCCTTTATCCATGCCGCCCATGCGCTTTCCCTGCCCGCCTGCGAGAATGAGTGCGTAGATTTTCATGATTGCGTCCCTTGTTTACTGCCTGCGGCGCTCCGGCTGCGACCGGATATGCCGTCTGAAAGTTTCATTTTATTTGAATTTTATCTAACGAGATTTTACACGAAATCCGCGCGGATTTAAAAATAAATTACACACCCTGCCCGCCGCTCCGCAAATGCGCGGTATTTGACACCGCCGAAATACGGCTTTTACAATCCCGATATCCATACTGATTAATACCCGTCCGCTGCCGCACGAAAGGGCGCGCCCCATGAAATTCCGCCAATCCCTCAGCCTCTCCGCCAGGCTCAAGCTCCTGACCTTGCTGTGGGTCGGCTCGGCGCTGTTTTCCGTCATTCTGACCCTGATTTTGTCGTGGCGGCTGGAGGGCGCGGGTGCGGCCATCAATGATGCGGGCAATCTGCGGACGCAAACCTACCGCATGACTTATATGGTCGGCCACGGCGCGACCGGCCCGCAAATCAACCGCCAGATTGTGGCCTTTGAGCAGGCGCTGGCTGCCATCAGCAAAGAAAATCTGGTGCATCCGCTGATTCCGTCGCATACGCCGCTGTCTTATGATTTGATTCAATCCATGCTGCAAATCGACTGGGAAAACAATGTCCGCCCCGCGCTGCTGCGCCGCGAGCTGCCGAGCCAGGTCGATTTATACCGTTTTACCGGCAATCTGGAGCTGTTTGTTCAGGCGCTGGAAAATGCCAACCGTAAAAACACGCTGTGGCTGCGCCGCTTCCAAATGGCGCTGATTCTGATGATTTTCGTGGCGGCCGGCTTTATGATTATGCTGCACTACGCGTGGATTATCCGCCCGCTGGAAACCCTGCGCGAGGGCGTGCGTGCCGTCGGGCGGGGCGAATTCGGCGTATCCGTGCCCACCGACCACATCCGCGAGTTTGCCCAAGTCAGCCGGGGTTTCAACCGCATGAGCGCCAGCCTGCAAACGCTCTACACCGATTTAGAAGGCCAGGTTGCCCGCCAAACCGAAGACTTGGCGCGTCAAAACCGCGATTTGGCGCTGCTCTACCAAACCACCCGCGACCTGCACCAAATCCACCGCCCGCGTCAGGCGGCGGAAGAATTTCTGGCGCGCACCGTGCCCGCCGTTTCCGCCGAAGCCGGGCGCGTGCTGCTGCTCGACCGCGAACGCAAACGCGCCGATTTGGCCGCTTCTTTCGGCCGCACCGACACTACCCATACCCGCAGCGAAACCTTTCCGATTGTGTATCAGGAAGAAGAGCTGGGCTCGGTGGAGCTGTATTTTTCAGACGGCATACAGCTGCAGCAGAGCGACCACGAGCTGCTGCACACCCTTGCCGGCCAGCTCGGCGTCTCCATCGCCAACAACCGTTTCGCCCAAGAGAGCCGCCAGCTTGCCGTATTGCAGGAACGCAACCTGATTGCCCAGGGGCTGCACGACAGCATCGCGCAAACCCTGACCTTTCTCAATCTTCAGGTACAGATGCTGGAAAGCGCCTTCAGCGCCGGGCAGAAGGAGCAGGCCGAAGAAAACGTCCGCTTTATCAAAGACGGCGTGCAAGAATGCTATGATGATGTGCGCGAGCTTCTGCTAAACTTCCGTACCAAAATCAGCAATAAAGATTTCCCCGAAGCCGTTGCCACCCTGCTGGCGCGTTTCGAGCAGCAAACCCAAATCGAAGTCGAAACCGTCTGGACCGACGAAGGCCCTTCGCTCGGCAACGACGAGCAGCTTCAGGTGATTTTTATTCTGCAGGAGAGCCTGTCCAACATCCGCAAGCACGCCCACGCCCGCCGCGTGACCGTGAGCCTGCTCAACCGCCGCGACTTCACCCTGATCATCCGCGACGACGGCGTAGGCTTCGACACCGGCCGTCTGAATACCCTTTCGGGCGAACACGTCGGCCTCGGCATCATGCAGGAGCGCGCGCGCCGCATCCGCGCCGTATTAAACGTAGAATCACAACCGCAGCAGGGAACCACCGTTGTTTTACTGCTGCCCCATTCCGAAAGATCTGCCGCATGAGCATCAAAATCATCTTAATCGACGACCACACCCTGTTTCGCAGCGGCATCAAAGCCCTGCTCTCGCGCCAAAACGACTTTGAGGTCATCGGCGAGGCCGCAGACGGCTTTTCCGGCGTTAAACTGGTCGAGCAGCAGCGGCCGGATATCGTGCTGCTCGATCTCGATATGCCCGTGATGAACGGCCGCGAAGCCCTGGCGCAGATTCTCAGCACCAATCCGCAGCAAAACGTCGTGATGCTGACCGTATCCGAAGACAGCGACGACTTAACCGAATGTATGCGCTTGGGCGCGCGCGGCTTCCTGTTGAAAAACATCAACGCCGATTTCCTGCTCGACAGCATCCGCAAAGCCGTAGAAGGCGACAACGTCTTCTCCCCCGAGATGACCTCCCGCCTGGTGCAGTCGCTGATTTCCCCCGCCGCCCCGCGCAGCGGCCCCGCTCCGGCCAATCTGACCCCGCGCGAGCTGGAAATCCTGGGCTATCTGGCCGCCGGACACAGCAACAAAGTCATCGCCCGCCATTTAGATTTAGCCGAATCCACCATCAAAGTGCACGTGCAGAACATCTTACGCAAGCTCAACCTCAGCAGCCGCGTGCAGGCCGCCGTATATGCCGTCAACCATAATGTGCCCCAACCGCAGGGGCTGTAAGGCGCAAACGCAATTTTTCAGACGGCCTTGCGCCTATCCGCCAAACTATGTGCTATACTAACCGGCTGAATTTTATCCATTGCGGGCGCCGCTTGATTTTGCGCGCCCCGCCCCGATATACGGCGCAACCGGCAACGGATTCCCTCTAACCATACCAATTTTACTGTAAGGGCTTACGATGAGCGTAACTGTAGAAACTTTAGAAAACCTGGAACGTAAAGTCATTGTGTCTCTGGCTTGGACCGACATCAATGCCGAAACCGACAAACGTTTGAAACAAACCCAACGCCGCGTAAAAATCGACGGCTTCCGTCCGGGCAAAGCGCCGCTGAAAATGGTTGCCTCCATGTACGGCGCCGGCGTGCAGAACGAAGTATTGAACGACCTGCTGCCGCGCGCGTTCTACGACATCATCACCGAGCAAAACATCCGCATCGCCGGCTTCCCGCGCTTTGACAGCGTTGAAGAGCAAGACGACCAAAACGTCTTGAAAGTGGCCGCGATTTTCGAAGTATTCCCCGAAATCACCGTCGGCGACCTGTCTGCCCAAGAAGTAACCAAAGTCACCGCTTCCGTAGGCGATGCCGAAGTCGATCAAACCGTAGAAATCCTGCGTAAACAGCGCACCCGCTACAACCACGTCGAGCGCGAAGCGCAAAACGGCGACCGCGTCATCATCGACTTCGAAGGCAAAATCGACGGCGAAGCCTTTGCCGGCGGCGCATCCAAAAACTACGCCTTCGTATTGGGCGCAGGCCAGATGCTGCCTGAATTTGAAGCAGGCGTAGTCGGCATGAAAGCCGGCGAGAGCAAAGACGTTACCGTGAACTTCCCCGAAGACTACCACGGTAAAGACGTTGCCGGTAAAACCGCCGTATTCACCATCACCCTGAGCAACGTATCCGAAGCCACCCTGCCCGAAGTGGATGCCGACTTCGCCAAAGCCTTGGGCATCGAAGACGGCGACGTGGCCAAAATGCGTGAAGAAGTGAAGAAAAACGTCGGCCGCGAAGTCGAGCGCCGCGTATCCGAGCAAACCCGCGAATCTGTAATGGACGCGCTGCTGAAAGCCACCGAAGTGCAAGTGCCGAACGCGCTGGTGAACGAAGAAGCCGGCCGCCTGGCCAACGAAATGAAGCAAAACTTCGTCAACCAAGGCATGGCCGATGCTGCCAACCTGGATCTGCCTTTGGATATGTTCAAAGAGCAGGCCGAGCGCCGCGTGGCTTTGGGTCTGATTCTGTCCAAACTGGTGGAAGAGCACAAACTCGAGCCGAGCGAAGAGCAGGTTAAAGCCGTGATTGCCAACGTGGCCGACAGCTACGAAGACCCGCAGGAAGTACTGGATTGGTACTACGCCGACGCGCAGCGTCTGCAAGGCCCGACTTCCGTAGCCGTAGAAGCCAACGTTGTCGAATTCGTATTGGGCAAAGCCAAAGTCACCGAAAAAACCCTGTCTTTTGACGAAGTGATGGGCCAAGCCTGATTGTTGCCTGCAACACCTGCCGTCTGAATATTCCTTCAATTTTCAGACGGCCTGAAAGCATAGTCATTTAAAATAAAAATGATACGGCGTTGCTGCTCCTGGTCGTACTAGGTGTACTGCCTGCGGCTTG
>NZ_BCWL01000163.1 GCF_001592185.1 Bergeriella denitrificans NBRC 102155 | reverse complement strand
GGATTTCTGCCGACTATATTTTTCAGACGGCTATTATAGCCAATCCCGATATAAATGGGGCAAAGCTGAGGTTTTAGGCGGCAACAGGCCGTCTGAAAATGCGGCAGCATACGACGCAACTCGGTTTTAAAGCTGCTCCGCCAGCAGCGTCCGCCCGCTTTCAAATGCCCGCGCTTCGCCGCTTATCGGATCGTCAAACTCAATGCGCCGCGCCAAAAGCTGCAGGGGCTTGCTGTAATCTTCGCTGCCTGCGGCCTGCGCGACGGGATACAGCGCGTCGTTGAGCAGCGGCATGCCCAGTGCGGCCATGTGTACGCGCAGCTGATGCTTTTTGCCGGTGTGCGGCTGCAGGCGGTAGCGGCTGATGCGGCCGAGGTTTTCGATGAGCTCGATGGTGGTAAAGGCATTCGGCTCGCCCGCCACTTCCTGCGTCCGGTAAAACTGCTCACCGCGCACCATGCGGGAGCGGATATCGTGGGGATAGGCCAGGTCGGTGCGCGTGGGCGCCAACGCTTCATAGGTTTTACGCACGCTTTGTGTTTGAAACATGGTTTGATAAGCGCGGCGCGATGCGGGATTGTGCGACAGCAGCATCACCCCCGCCGTATCTTTGTCCAAGCGGTGCACCGGCGTGATGTCGGCCACATTCAAATGCTGCAAATCGGGGCGCAGGCGCAGGCGTGTGAGCAGGGTTTCGCGCAAAAACCGCCCGCTCGGTATCACGGGCAGAAAATGCGGCTTATCCACCACAATCAAATGCTCGTCGATATGCAGCACCGTTTCTGCAAAAGGAATGCGCGGTTCTTCGTCGCCGCTGGTTTCGCGGTAGTAATACAGCACCCTGCCCGGCGCAAACACATCCTGCGCCGCCACCGCGCTGCCGTCTTCCCACACCACAAAGCCGCTCGCCAAGCGCGCCTGCCAGCTTTCGCGGGCAACAAAAGGAAAGCGGACGCAGAGAAAATCCAAAAGCGTCAGATGATAAAAGCGCTTGTCGTGCGGCAGCACCAAATAGCTGGGCTTCACACCCGCCAAAAGCGGTAAAGGGTTATGGCGTTTGTTCATGAGCGCGATTGTACCCGATTGCGCCCGCAGCGTGCTTTTTTCAGACGGCCTGCGGCGGCGCGTCCAAACACAAAAGGCGAAAAATCGGCTATAATCGCCTGCTATTTGACCGAATTTTCCAAGCGAATATGGCACAAAAAATCCAATCGGTAAAAGGCATGAACGACCTTTTGCCCGTCGAACAAAAAGATTTCAAGCTCACCGCCGCTTTCTGGCAGGCTTTTGAAGATACCGTTGCCCGCTGGGCGCGCGCCTACGGCTACCAGCAAATCCGCACGCCCATCGTCGAGCAGACCGGCCTGTTTGTGCGCTCCATCGGCGAAGAAACCGATGTGGTCGGCAAGGAAATGTACACTTTCTCCGACTCCAACGACTCCCTGAGCCTGAGCCTGCGCCCCGAAGGTACGGCATCCTGCCTGCGCGCGGTGGTCGAACACAACCTGCTCTACAACAGCCCGCAGAAATTATGGTATATGGGGCCGATGTTCCGCCGCGAGCGCCCGCAAAAAGGCCGCTACCGCCAGTTTCACCAAGTCGGCATCGAAGCATTGGGCTTTGAAGGCCCGGATATCGATGCGGAAATCATCGCCATGTCGGCCGATTTATGGGAAAAACTGGGCATCCTCGAGCATCTCACGCTGGAAATCAACAGCCTCGGCAACCGCGAAGAACGCGCCGCCCACCGCGCCGCGCTGGTGGATTATCTGAGCCGCCACGAAGCGCAGCTCGACGACGACAGCAAACGCCGTCTGCACACCAATCCCCTGCGCGTGTTGGACAGCAAAAACCCCGACCTGCAAGACATCTGCAACGCCGCGCCGCGCCTGACCGACTATCTGGGCGAAACCTCGCTGGCGCACTACGGCCGCTTCAAAGCCATGCTCGACGGCCTGGGCATCCGCTATATCGAAAATCCCCGCCTGGTGCGCGGCTTGGATTACTACAACCAAACCGTATTCGAGTGGACCACCGACAAGCTCGGCGCGCAAGCCACCGTATGCGGCGGCGGCCGCTACGACGGCCTGATTGAAGAATTGGGCGGCAAGCCCGCCGCGTCCATCGGCTTTGCCATGGGCATCGAGCGCCTGCTGCTGCTGGTGCGCGATTACGGCTCGCTGGCCGTCAACGCCGCGCCCGACATCTACGCCATGCACCAGGGCGAAGGTGCGGATTTGCAGGTGATGCAATACGCGCAAACCCTGCGCCGCGCGGGTTTCAACGTCTTGCAGCATTCCGGCGGCCAAAGCCTGAAAGCGCAAATGAAAAAAGCCGATGCCAGCGGCGCACGCTTCGCCCTGATAGTGGCGCAAGACGAGCTGGCAAGCGGCTCGGCAACCCTGAAAGACATGCAGGGCGGGCTCGGCCAGCAAACCGTTGCCGCCGCTGATTTGATTAATACTTTAAACACATGGAAGAACGCATAAATGGCCGCGCATTTGGAAGAACAACAAGAATTAGACAACTTTAAATATTTCTGGCGCCGCATCGGCCGCTGGATTTTCGCCCTGCTGGTTTTGGCCGCAATCGCCTACTTCGGCTACACCATGTATCAGCGCCATCTGGTCACCCAAAACCAGGAAGCGGCCGCCGTATTGGAGCAGCTCGTGGTTAAAGCCCAGCAGCAGGCCGATCAGGCGCAAATCAACGCCGATTTGCAAAAGCTGCAGGAAACCTACCCCAAAACCATCGCCGCTGCCCAAGCCACGCTGATGGTGGCCGCTACCGAGTTTGACGCCGGCCGCTACGACGTTGCTTCCGGCCACTTGAGTTGGGTATTGAAAAACCAAAACACCCCGCTGGTGCAGGCATTGGCCGCGCAGCGTCTGGCCGTGGTGAAGCTACAGCAGAAAAAATACGATGAAGCCCTGGCCGCGCTGGATACCAAAGTAGAAGCCGATTTCGAACCTCTGCTGCTGGAAACCAAAGGCGATGTTTACGCCGCGCAAAACAAAACCCAAGAAGCGCTGCAAAGCTACGAGCAGGCACTCGGCAAGCTGCCCAAAGAAGCCGCCGGCCGCGATTTGCTGCAGCTGAAAATCGACGCACAGAAATAAGGCCGTCTGAAAAGCGGAGCGCATCTATCCCACGCCCTGCTTTCCGCACCGCCGCCCGCCAGCCCCGCGCAGGCAGAAACCCGCCGCAGTTTCCCGCAACCGCATCCCGCCGTTGCCCGAAGCCCACACGCGGATTTCTGCCTGCGCGGGGATACGGCTTATACAGCCCGCTGCCTTTAACGTATCGGCGCAGCAGCCCGACCCCTTCCGTTTTCAGACGGCCTGCCCAAGCACAGGCCGTCTGAAAACCGCATACGAAAGCACAGAAATGAAACCCACCATTGCCCTCGTCGGCCGCCCCAATGTCGGCAAATCCACCCTTTTCAACCGCCTGACCCGCACCAAAGACGCATTGGTACACGACCTGCCCGGCCTCACGCGCGACCGCCACTACGGCCACGGCAAAATCGGCAGCAAGCCCTATCTGGTTATCGATACCGGCGGCTTTGAACCCGTTGTGGACAGCGGCATTCTGCACGAAATGGCCAAGCAGACCCTGCAGGCCGTCGATGAAGCCGATGCCGTCGTATTCCTTGTCGATGCCCGCACCGGCCTGACCCCGCAGGACAAAATCATCGCCGACCGCCTGCGCCAAAGCCCGCGCCCCGTTTATCTGGCCGTCAACAAAGGCGAAGGCGGCAACCGCGCCGTACTCTCCGCCGAGTTTTACGAGCTGGCGCTGGGCGAGCCGCACGTTATCTCCGGCGCACACGGCGACGGCGTGTATTATCTGATTGAAGACATCCTGGCCGGTTTTCCCGAGCCGGAGGAAGAAGCGCAGGCACCCAAACACCCCGTATTTGCCGTCATCGGCCGCCCTAACGTCGGCAAATCCACGCTGGTAAACGCCATTCTCGGCAAAGAGCGCGTCATCGCATTCGACATGGCCGGCACCACCCGCGACAGCATCCACATCGACTTCGAGCGCGACGGCAAACCCTTTACCATCATCGATACCGCCGGCGTGCGCCGCCGCGGCAAAGTGGACGAAACCGTTGAAAAATTCTCCGTCATCAAAGCCATGCAGGCCGTAGAAGCCGCCAACGTCGCCGTGCTCGTATTGGATGCCCAACAAGATATCGCCGACCAAGATGCCACCATCGCCGGATTTGCCCTCGAAGCCGGCCGCGCGCTGGTGGTGGCCGTCAACAAATGGGACGGCATCAGCGAAGAGCGCCGCGAGCAGGTCAAACGCGACATCAACCGCAAGCTCTACTTCCTCGACTTTGCCAAGTTCCACTTCATTTCCGCCCTGAAAGAGCGCGGCATCGACGGCCTGTTTGCCAGCATCCAATCCGCCTACGACGCGGCCATGATTAAAATGCCCACGCCGAAGATCACCCGCGTCCTGCAAAGCGCCATCGAGCGCCAGCAGCCGCCCCGCTCCGGCCTGGTGCGCCCCAAAATGCGCTACGCCCACCAAGGCGGCATGAACCCGCCCGTGATTGTGGTGCACGGCAACTCGCTGCACGCGATTTCCGACAGCTACACCCGCTACCTCACGCAAACCTTCCGCAAAGCCTTCAATCTGCAAGGCACGCCCCTGCGCATCCAATACAATGTCTCCGAAAACCCCTACGAGCAGACCGAAGACAAACCGAAGAAAAAACCGCTGCGCCGCGTGTCCTTAAGCAACCGCATCGAAAAACGCGAAGGCCGCAAAGAAGAAAAAGCACGCAACAGCGGCGGCAAAACCAAAAAACGCCAAACCAGCGTGAAAAAACAGCACAGCAAATAATCCCGGCCATGCGGGAAAAATCAAAAAAGCCGTCTGAAAATCAGCATTTT
>NZ_BCWL01000162.1 GCF_001592185.1 Bergeriella denitrificans NBRC 102155 | reverse complement strand
TGACTATACTATAGTCGAAGAGTAATCTCTGCTACGGCGCCGGCTCGCCTTGTATCAGCATTTAATTTCTCCGACTATAGAACGCCCTGCTTTGCTTTATAATAGCTGGAATAGCCTGCCCCGCAACGCCCGCAGGCCGCCTTATAACCCATAGAAACGGATGACCACATGAGCGTCGGATTATTGCGTATCCTGGTACAAAACCACATTCTGACACCCGATCAGGCAGGCCGCTATATGGACACCGCCCACGCCGGGCGCGCGCTGATGCCCCGTCTGTTTGCCGACGGCGTCACCACCCCGCGCGCATTGGCCGGGCTGCTGGCGCAAACCTTCAATTATCCCCTGCTGGATTTGCACCATTTTCCGCGCAGCGGCGTCTTGGCCGATGTACTGACCGAAGAGCAGATGATTCAAAACCGCTGCGTGCCGCTGTTCCGGCGCGGGCGCACGGTATATCTGGGCGTATCCGATCCCACGCGGATTCAGGATTTCCAAAAAATGGCTTTTGCCTCCGGCGAAGACATGGACTTGGTTGTGGTGCGCGACGACCAGCTCGAAGCGCTGCTGGAGTGGCTGGGGCAGCGTTCCACCGCCATTCTGAGCAAAATCCGCCGCGAGCACGAAGCCGCGCAGGGCACGCAAATTCTCTATATCGACAACGAAGAAGCCGAAGACGGCCCGATTCCGCGCTTTATCCACAAAACCCTTTCCGATGCCATTCAGGCCGGCGCGTCCGACATCCATTTTGAATTTTACGAACACATCGCACGGGTGCGCTTCCGCGTGGACGGCCAGCTGCGCGAAGTGGTGCAGCCGCCCGTGGCCGTGCGCGGCCAGCTTGCCTCGCGCATCAAAGTCATGGCGCATCTGGATATTGCTGAAAAGCGCGTGCCGCAAGACGGGCGCACCCAAATCGCTTTCCAGAAAAACGGCCGCCCCGTGGATTTCCGCGTCAGCACCCTGCCCACCCTGTTTGGCGAAAAAGTCGTGATGCGGATTTTAAATTCCGATATCGGCGGTTTGGACATCGACACCTTGGGTTTGGAGCCGTTTCAAAAAACCATGCTGCTCGAAGCCATCCGACGCCCTTACGGCATGGTCTTGGTCACCGGCCCCACCGGCTCGGGCAAAACCGTGTCGCTCTACACCTGCCTGAATATTCTGAATACCGAAAGCGTCAACATCGCCACGGCGGAAGACCCGGCGGAAATCAACCTGCCCGGCGTCAACCAAGTCAATGTCAACGACAAACAGGGCCTCACATTCGCATCCGCGCTGCGCGCCTTTCTGCGCCAAGACCCCGACATCATCATGGTGGGCGAAATCCGCGATTTAGAAACCGCCGACATCGCCATCAAAGCCGCGCAAACCGGGCATATGGTGTTCTCCACCCTGCACACCAACAACGCGCCCGCTACCCTTTCGCGCCTGCTCAATCTGGGCGTTGCCCCCTTCAACATCGCCAGCTCCATCACGCTGATTATGGCGCAACGCCTACTGCGCCGCCTCTGCCCCGACTGCAAAAAAGCCGTGCCCCGCCCGCCCGAAGCCGCGTTGAAGCAGGCCGGTTTTACCGATGAAGACCTGGCCGGCAGCTGGACGCTCTACCGCCCCGCAGGCTGCGAATCCTGCCGCGGCAGTGGGTTCAAAGGACGCATCGGCGTGTATGAAGTCATGCCGGTCAGCGAAGCGATGCAGCGCGTCATCATGGACAACGGCACGGAAGTGGACATCACCGCGCTGGCCTATCAGGAAGGCATGGTCGACTTGCGCCGCGCCGGCCTGCTCAAGGTGATGCAGGGGCTGACCCCTTTGGAAGAAGTAACCGCCCGCACCAACGATTAAGGATTAAGCATGGCTTCCACACGCCCATCGTCCGGCCGCCCGGCCAAAGGCCGCCGCTTTGCCTTTGAAGGCAAAAACACCTACACCGAGCGCCTTGTGCGCGGCGAAGTGGTGGCGGAAAACGAAGAAGACGCCAAACGCAAGCTGCAGCGGCGCGGCATCCGTCCAACGCACATCAGCCGCGTCAAATCCGTGCGTACCCGCGCCATTACCCAGGAAGACATTACCGTCTTCACCCGCCAGCTGGCCGCCATGCTCAAAGCCGGTCTGCCGCTGCTGCAAGCCTTTGAAATCATCGCACGCGGCCATGCCAACCCCGCCGCCACGCAGCTGCTGACCGGCATCCGCGCCGATGTAGAACAAGGCAGCCCGCTCTCGGCATCGTTTGCCAAGCATCCGAAATATTTCGACCGCTTCTACTGCAATCTGGTGGCGGCGGGCGAAACCGGCGGCGTATTGGAAAACCTGCTCGACAAGCTGGCCGCGTATAAAGAAAAAACGCTGGCCATCAAGAAAAAAGTCAAAACCATGCTGATGTATCCGATGGCGGTTATGGCCGTCGCCGCCGGCCTGGTCTTTGTGATGATGCGCTTTGTGCTGCCCGCATTTAAGGAAATCTACACCAATATGGGCGCGCAGCTGCCGCTGATGACGCAATATGCCATGACGCTCTCGGATTTGGTGGTGGAATACGGCTGGCTGATGCTGGTAGCCGCCGTGGCCGCCGTGGTGACGCTGCACCGGCTGCACGCGAAATCGTATGCCCTGCAAAAGCGCACCGATGCCATGCTGCTGCATCTGCCCCTTTTCGGCAACATCGTGCGTAAAGCCACCACCGCCCGCTGGCTGCGTACCCTTTCCACCCTGTTTGCCGCCGGCGTGCCGCTGGTGGAAGCGCTGGATTCCGTGGCCGCCGCTTCGGGCAACCTGCTCTACGAAGAAGCCACCCACGATATCCGCACCAGCGTCAATCAGGGGATGTCGCTGGCTTCCAGTATGCAGGCCGCCGATATTTTTCCCAATATGGTTGTGCAGATGGCGGCGGTGGGCGAAGAATCCGGCGCACTCGACGATATGCTCAACAAAGCGGCGGAATTTTATGAAAACGAAGTGGACAATTCGGTTTCCCGTCTGTCTGCCCTGATTGAACCCGTTATCATGGTCATCATCGGTCTGATTATCGGCACGCTGCTGATTGCCATGTATCTGCCGCTGCTCAACCTGGGCGGCGTGGTGTCTTAATATGCAGAGCCTGCTTGAATCTTCCGCACCGCTGCTGCTGTTTTTTTCGGTCATACTCGGCCTGATGATCGGCAGCTTTCTCAACGTGGTCATCTACCGCCTGCCCGTGATGATGGAGCGGGATTGGACCCTGTTTGCCAAAGAACATTTGGGCATCAGGCCGTCTGAAAAAGACGCCGCACCCTTCAATCTGGCCGTGCCGCCTTCGCATTGCCCGCATTGCGGCAGCCCCGTGCGCGCCCTGCAGAATATCCCGCTGCTCAGCTACCTGCTGCTGCGCGGCCGCTGCGCCGCCTGCCGCGCCCCCATCGGCAAACGCTATCCGCTGGTGGAGCTGCTGACCGCGCTGGCCTTTGCCGCCGTTGCCTGGCAATACGGCGCAAGCTGGCTGACTTTAGGCGGCTGGGTGCTCAGCGCCTTTCTGATTGCGCTGGCCTTTATCGATGCCGATACCCGCTACCTGCCCGATACCCTGACCCTGCCGCTGATTTGGCTGGGGCTGCTGTTCAACCTCGGCGGCGGGCTGACCGATCTCGAATCCGCCGTGATCGGCGCGGTGTGCGGCTATCTGAGCCTGTGGCTGCTGTGTGCCGCCTACAAACTGCTCACCGGCCAAACCGGCATGGGCGGCGGCGACTTCAAGCTGCTGGCCGCGCTCGGCGCCTGGCTGGGCGCGGCGGTGCTGCCACTGCTCGTGTTTGCCGCATCGCTGGCCGGTATTCTCGCCGCGCTGATGCTGAAAATCGGCAAAAACCAAGCCTTCGCCTTCGGCCCCTGCCTCGCGCTGGCCGGCTGGATTTTGATGCTGGCCTACGCACCCGCGCAGCAGCTGGTACGCTGGTGGCTCTCCGCATCGGGATTTTAAGGCAGACCCCGTTTATTGAAAGGAACACGTATGACCGTATGGATAGGCCTTACCGGCGGCATCGGCAGCGGCAAATCGCAGGCCGCCGCCGAATTTGTCCGACTGGGCGTACCGCACATCGATGCCGATGCCGTCAGCCGCAGACTGACTGCCGACGGCGGCGCGGCGCTGCCCGA
Organism: Bergeriella denitrificans NBRC 102155; assembly: GCF_001592185.1. Taxonomy (GTDB): domain Bacteria; phylum Pseudomonadota; class Gammaproteobacteria; order Burkholderiales; family Neisseriaceae; genus Neisseria; species Neisseria denitrificans. The sequence continues at coordinate 786 of NZ_BCWL01000162.1, read as the reverse complement.
AATCCGCCGCTGCTTCGGCGCAGCCCTGTTTGACGACAGCGGCCGTCTCGACCGTGCCGCCCTGCGCGATACCGTTTTCAGACGGCCCGAAGCCCGCCGCCAGCTCGAAGGCATCATGTTTCCCCTGATTTTGGCCGATATCCGCAGGCAGCAGCAGGCGCATCCGCACGCCGCCTACGGCATCATCGACATCCCGCTGCTGGTCGAGCAGCCGCTTTTCCGCCAACTGGTGCAGCGCGTCCTCGTCATCGACGTCGCGGAAGACACGCAAATCCGCCGCGTGCAGGCGCGCAGCGGCCTGAGCGAAAGCGAAATCCGCCGCATCATCGCCGCCCAAGCCCCGCGCCGCCGCCGCTTGAACCATGCCGACGATGTATTGGGCAACGAAGGCAGCGCAGCGGATTTGTCCGAAAAAATTACCCGCCTGCACCGCTATTACCAAGCCCGATATGCCGCGCAGGCCGTCTGAAAACAGATTAATTTCTCCGACTATAGTCATAGAAACCCGCCCAACCGCCCCCGAGATTGCCATGAATACCGCCCTGACCGTCAAATGCCCCACCTGCCAAAACCCCGTCGCCTGGAATGCCGACAGCCCCTACCGCCCGTTTTGCAGCCAACGCTGCAAGCTGATTGATTTGGGCGAATGGGCGCAGGAGCGTTACACCGTGGCCGCTGCGGAAGAAGAACCGCTGTCGGAATGGGAAAACAAAGCCGTCTGAAAAGCGGTTTATTTTGGTCGGAAAGGGCGCGGCTTCGACTGCGCTCAGCCACCTGATGGGATAT
>NZ_BCWL01000161.1 GCF_001592185.1 Bergeriella denitrificans NBRC 102155 | reverse complement strand
TCGCCTTGTATCAGAATTTCATTTCTCCGACGCTACTGGCGCGGATACAGAATATCCAGCCCCTTGCTGATCATATTGCCCGTAAACACGGCGGGCACGAAGCCGAAAATCGCCAGCAGCCATTCGATTTTTTCGTTGCGCTCTTCAAATGCCTGCTCGCTGATGCCGACCGGCAGGCTGCCGTAATAGGTGCGGATAAACATGATGACCAACACCAAAAGCGTGACCAGCAGAAAAAACAGGCCGACGTTCAAAATGCAGCGGCCGCCTTTTCGGTGGCTGTAAAACAGCAGCCAGACGAAAAACGCGTTACTCAGCAGGGAAAGGAAGATAACGGTGTACATACGCGGAAATCACGCCCTGCGTCAGCGCGCGTTCAGCGCCTTAATCACGCTGTCGGTGATGTCGTATTTGCTGGTGACATACACCACGTCCTGCAAAATCACATCGTAGCCTTCGCGCTTGGCCAAATCGACAATCACGCGGTTGGCGTTTTGCTGGAGGGCGGCAAATTCTTCATTGCGGCGCAGATTGTAGTCTTCCGCAAACTCGGCCTGCTCGCGGCGGAAACGCTGCACCAAATCGCCCCACTCTTTGGCCGCCTGCTCGCGGGCGGCACCTTTGAGCTTGTTGCCGCTCAGCTTCTGCTCCAAATCCATGCCCTGCTTTTGCAGCGCCTGCAAGGCTTTTTGGCGGCTGCCGAACTCTTTTTCCAGCGTGGCTTGGATATTCCGCGCCTGATTGGCTTCGAGATAGATGCGCTCGGTGTTGATGAAGCCGATTTTCTGCACGGCTTCCCCGGCGGCGGCCTGCGCCATCAGACCCAAGCCCAAGGCGGCTGCGGCTGCGCTGCGTAAAATAAAGGAAACGGGTTTCATGGTAATTCCTTGCATCCGTGTCAGGCCGTCTGAAAACGGGCGGCATCCGTGCTGCCGCACGCGCTTACACATTTTCAGACGGCCTTCCGATTAGAATGTCGTACCCAGTTGGAATTGGAAGCGCTGGATTTCGTCGCTTTCTTTCTTCTTAATCGGGTAGGCATAGCTGAACTTCATCGGACCCAGCGGCGACAGCCAGGTCACGGCGGCGCCGGCGGAGTAGCGCAGCTCTTCTTTAAAGGTCGAGCGGTGTACCGAGCCGCGGCCGTACACATTTTGTACGCGTTGGGCTTCCGTCAGATCGGTGTTGAAGTACAAATCGCTGCTGCTGTCGTCGTAGGTTTTGCCGTCCCACACGCTGCCGGCATCGGCAAACACGCTCAGACGTACGGTACGCGAGTTTTTGATGCCCGGCATCGGGAAGAGCAGCTCGGCCGATACGTTGGCTTTTTTGTTGCCGCCGTAGCTGATTTTCGCGCCTTCTTCGTCATACACTTTCGGGCCGAGCGTGCCGCTTTCGTAGCCACGCACGGAACCCAGGCCGCCGCCGTAGAAGTTTTCAAAGAACGGCATGCTTTTCTCTTTGCCGTAGCCGTTACCGTAGCCGACTTCGCCGCCGAGCATCAGCGTGAAGTCTTTCGACAGCGGGAAGAACCATTTTTGGTTGTGGGTCAGTGTGTAGTATTTCAGCTTACTGCCCGGCAGGGTGATTTCACCGTTCACGCCGGTCATGTAGCCGCGCGTCGGCCACAGGGCGCTGTCGGTTTTGTTGCGGCCCCAGCCGATATTGCCTTTATACAGCATACCCGACCATCTGCCGTATTCCTGTCCGGTATGCTCCTGCATGAATTCGCGGTAACGCTTAGGCGCGCGCGCGTAGGTATCGACAGTCATGTGTTCTGCGCCCAAGCCGAAATTCACGCGGTCGTATTCGGTTACCGGTACGCCCATACGCAGGCCGCCGCCGATGGTTTGGGTTCGATACTGGCGGGCGCTGGACGATGCTTTGCGCGGGTCGTATTTGCGGCCGTAAAGGTCGTAACCCATGCTCACGCCGTCGGGTGTGAAATACGGGTCGGTAAACGACAGCGAGCCGTTGAGCGTGGTTTTACTGCGCGAGGCGCGGGCGGAAACGGATTTGCCCGTGCCGAACAGGTTGTCTTGCGCCACGCCTGCGGAGACGACGATACCGGTATCCTGCACCCAGCCCGCGCTCAAATCGAGCGAGCCGGTGGAGCGTTCGGTCAGGCTCATGTCGAGGTTCACTTGGTCGGGCGTGCCGGGAACGGGTTTGGCATCAAACTGCACGTTGTCGAAATAGCCCAGCAGCTCGACGCGCTCTTTGGAGCGTTGCAGCTTGGACGTATCATACGGAGCGGACTCCATCTGACGCAATTCGCGGCGTACCACTTCATCGCGGGTTTTATTGTTGCCCGTGATGTTGATTTCGTTGACATACACTTTGCGCCCCGCTTCGATGTGCAGCAAGAAGTCCACCACTTGGGTTTCCGGATTCGGCATAGGCTGCACGTTCACTTCGCTGAAAGCGTATCCGGCCGAACCCATGCGGTTTTGAATGGCCGACAGCGCGTTCATCATCTGCGCGCGCTCGTACCATTTGCCTTCTTTCATTTTCAGCAGCTTGGACAATTCTTCTTTGGTTACTTCGCGGGTGTCGCCCTCGATGCGGACTTTGCCCCAGCGGAAGCGCTCGCCTTCATCGACGGTTACCTTGATGGTCTGCTTGGTTTTGTCTTCGTTGTTTTGGATATCGGTATCCAAAATGCGGAAGTTGAAGTAGCCGTTGTTTTGGTAAAACTCGTTAATCCGCTGCATATCCTGCGCGAATTTCTGCTCGTTAAACTGGTTGCTGCGGGTCAGCCAGGTAAACATACCGCCGTCGCTCAGCGTCATCTGCTTTTTCAGACGGCTGTCGGAATAATGCTTGTTGCCCACAAACTCAATATCGGAGATTTTGGTGGTCGGACCTTCGTCAATCACGATGTCGATGGCCACGCGGTTGCGCGCCAGCTTGGTTACGGTCGGCGTAATTTTCACCGACTGCTTGCCGCGACCGATGTATTCCTCGCGCAGGCCGGCTACGGCGTGGTTGAGCGTGGCTTGGTTGAAATACTGCGACTGCGCCAGGCCGAAAGATTCCAGGCTTTTTTTGAGGTCGCTGTTTTGCAGCACTTTCGCGCCGTCGATATTCAGCGATGAAATGGTCGGACGCTCGACCACCGTCAGCAACACCTGATTGCCCATGGTTTCGACGCGCACATCATCGAAAAAGCCGGTTGCATACAGCCGCTTGATGATTTCCTGACTGCGCTCGTCATTGAAGTTGTCGCCGATTTTGACCGGCAGATAGCTGAACACGGTGCTCGGCTCGGTACGCTGCAAACCTTCCACGCGGATGTCCTGAATGGCAAAGTCGGCCAACGCCAAAGGCGACAGGCCCAATACCGTCAATGCAGCAGCAATCTGTTTCAATTTCATAAAATTATCCAAACAAACGGTTAATATCGTTAAAGAAAGCCAGCATCATCAGCAGCAGCATGGCTGCTAAGCCGAAGCGCAGGCCGGCGGCCTGCACGCGCTCGCTCAGCGGCTTTCCGCGTATCCATTCGGCGGTATAGTACACCAAATGGCCGCCGTCCAACACAGGAATCGGCAGCAGGTTCAACACGCCGAGGCTGATGCTGACCAATGCCAGAAATTCCAAATAACTCTGAAGACCCATGGCCGCCGACTGCCCTGCGGCATCCGCAATGGTCAGCGGGCCGGACACATGGCTGGCCGAGGCATTGCCCGTCAGCAGACGGCCGAAAAAGCGCACCGTGGTCAGCGCATAGCCGGTCATTTTGTCCCAAGCCATGCCGAACGCCTCGGTCACGGAAGGCCGGTATTCGCGGCGTACTTCCTTATCCCATGCTTCATCGCGCCCCGGCGCTACGCCCGCCCGCCCGATCAGCGTGCCGTCGGCCAGCTCTTCGGTATTGGGGCGCACGGCTGCCGTATGCATTTCGCCGTCGCGCTCGTAGGCCACCTCGATTTTACGCCCCGGGCTGCTGCGGAACACGTCCGTCCACTCCGCCCAGGTATCGAGATACTGCCCGTCGGCACTGATTAAGCGGTCGCCTTTTTGCAGGCCGGCTTTTTCAGCGGGGCTGTCGGGCAACACTGCGCCCAATGTGGTCGTCATTTTAAAAGGCCACAGGCCGATGTTGCCGTGGTTTTTCGCAATTTTACCTGCTTCGGGCGTGCCGGCCGCGTCAATCACGCGCACGGCAGCCGCGCCGGAAGCCGTCAATACGGCCACATCCACCTTGCCCGCTTCCAGGCTCAACACCATTTCGGTCTGCGCGTCGCCCCAGTCGCCCACCGCCGCGCCGTTCACGCTTTGAATGCGGTCGCCCGGCTCGAAACCGGCTTTGGCGGCAATACTGGCCGGCTCGACCATGCCGACGTAAGGGCGGATTTCGGTTACGCCGAAGGAAAAACTCAGGCCGTAGAGCAACACCGCCAGCAGCAGATTGGTCAGCGGGCCGGCGGCGACAATGGCGATTTTTTTGGCCGGATGCTGCTTGTCGAAGGCATAAGGCAAATCCGCTTCGGCCACATTGCCCTCGCGCGTATCCACCATTTTCACATAGCCGCCCAGCGGAATGGGCGCGAGACACCACTCGGTATCGCCGCGCTTACGGGTCAGAAACGGCTTACCGAAGCCGACGGAAAAACGCACGACTTTCACGCCGCACCAACGCGCCACAATGTAGTGGCCGAACTCGTGCAGGCTGACTAAAATCAAAATCGCTACGATAAAAGCGATAAGTGTGGTCAAAGCAGGCTCCAATAGCGGTATGTCGGAATGAAATACGCCCATCTGCGGCGTTTATCCGATTTTATAATCATTGAAAATCAGAACGGAATATCGGCAACGCGCCCGTTTTCAGACGGCTTTGGCAGCAGTCCGGCCGTCTGAAAACGGCGCAGGTGGCTTCCGTAGCATTTTAAAGTAGAAATGCTATAGTCGAAGAACTTAATTAGTCGAA
>NZ_BCWL01000160.1 GCF_001592185.1 Bergeriella denitrificans NBRC 102155 | reverse complement strand
TCTGCGGCTCACCGCCTTGTATCAGAATTGACGCTCCGACGATACCGGCGGTATGCCGCCGCCATCGGCAGCAGCCGAGTGTCGCACTATAACGGCAGCCCGTCAGCGGCGCAAACGCGAAATTTTCCACTCGGCATGAATTCCATTCATCAAGCACAAAAGCGGGCGGGAACAGGCGCATCGCTTTCCCGATAAAATGTAGTCATTTAGCATAGCCTCGGATGAGAACCGGCCTTTTTCGCATATTTGCCACACTTTCTAACGCCGCCGCCACACAAATTTGCAAACGCAAACAAAAACCCCTATCATTCACGGCACTCATTTCAGCATGAATACCCATGCCGTCTGAAAAACCGCTAAAGCATTTTCAGACGGCCTTCACCGACAATACAGGACTACCCTTATGAACACCCTCTTTACCCGCAGCCTGATGGCCGCCGCCGTACTCGGCGCCTACACCCACGCCGTTGCAGACGATGCCGTGGACAGCGTTGAGCTGGAAACCGTCAACGTCGTCGGCAGCGCCGGCAAAATCGACGGCCTCAAATTCAAATCCGCGCAATCCAACGCCGTTATCCGCGCTCAGGAAATCGCCGAAAAAGCCCCGATGAAAGTTGAAGACACCCTGGCTTACGAGTCCGGCGTGCGCGTCGGCCAATTCGGCTACGACACCAAGCAGGAATGGATTAAAGTACGCGGCTTCGATGCATCCGTGGCCGTGGACGGCTCACCCGTAATGCAAAACGGCTTCTTCACCGCCATGCCCAACACCTACGGCCTGGAAGCCGTGGAACTGGTCAAAGGCGCAGATTCCCTGACCTACGGCTCAGCCGAAACCGGCGGCCTGATTAACCTCGTGTCCAAACGTCCGACCCGCACCGCCCAAGGCGAAATCGGCGTGCGTGCCGGTACACAGGGCCGCCTCGGCGTATTCGGCGACTACAGCGGCAAGCTGACCGCCGACAACAGCGTCCGCTACCGCTTGGTCGGCGACATCGAACGCCGCAAGGGCGATTTCAACGGCAAAACCGACAACTACTACATCGCCCCCAGCCTGACTTGGGACATTTCCGATAAAACCGAGCTGACCGTATTGGCCAGCGCATCGCGTCAAAAAGGCAAGCCGACCAGCGTGCACCTGCCGGCCACGGGCGTATTGTTCCCCTCCACCATCGGTAATGTTGCCTACGGCACGACCTATCAAGACGGAGACGACTACGTCAAACGCAACACCTATTCCGCAGGCTACGAGTTCAAACACGATTTCGGCAACGATTTGAAATTCAGCCAAAACTACCGCTACAGCCACCAAAACCTCGACTGGCTGGGCACATTCTCCTACGGCACCGACTGGCAGGACAACACCCAAGCCGCCCGCGGCTACAGCTACACCGACGGCACGGTCAACAGCCACACCATCGACAACCGCCTGAGCAAAACCTGGCAGGGTAACGGCTGGCGCAACACCCTGCTCGGCGGCGTGGACTACCTGCACGCCAACACCGGCGGCCTGAACAACGGCTTCGGCAGCGTCGCCAGCACCGGCCTGCTCAACCCGTTTAACGGCGCCAGCGGCGTTGTCAAAACCGGCAGCCGCTACGAAGTGAAACAGAAACAGCTCGGCTTCTACCTGCGCGACCAATTCACCTACGGCGGCCTGGTTGCCAACCTCGGCATCCGACACGATAAAGCCGAAGCCGATTCACTCTCCAGCGGCACTGCGGGCAACTACGATGTGAACCACACCTCATATCAAGGCAGCCTGATGTACAACTTCAAATCCGGCGTGTCTCCGTATATCAGCTACACCGAATCCTTCAAACCTACCGTCGGCACCGACGGCTACGGCAACATCTACAAGCCGTATGAAGGCCGCCAATACGAAGCCGGCGTAAAATACCTCCCGAGCGCCATCGACGGTAAATTCTCCGCCGCCTACTTCGATTTGGAAGAGAAAAACGCCCTGGCAGCCGACCCGAGCAACGTACAAACCCAAATCGGCAAACGCCGCGGCAAAGGCTTCGAGCTGCAAGCCGAAGCCCAGCTGACCGACAACCTGAGCGCGAGCGCGGCCTACACCTACACCCGCTCCAAACAGGACACCCGCTTCGACACCGCCATCCGCACCCCGCTGATTCCGAAGCACCAAGCGTCGGCACAAATCAAATACGCCTTTGACCAAGGCACATTGAACGGCCTGACCCTCGGCGCCGGCATCCGCTACGTCGGCAGCACCGCCGACGAGCAATACTGGCCGGGCTACAAAGTACCGTCCTACACCCTGGTGGACGCACTGGCGCAATACCGCTTCGGCAAAAACTGGCTGGCACAGCTGAACGCCAACAACCTGACCGGCAAGAAATACGTCGCCGGCTGCGACTTCTATTGCTACTGGGGCAGCGAACGCAGCGTCGTCGGCTCAGTCAGCTATAAGTTCTAAAACCGGCAGGCGTATCCGCTCCGCCGTATGAAAAAAGCCGTCTGAAAATCTTGAATTTTCAGACGGCTTTTTATGCCTGTTCCAACACTCGGTATCGTATTTTGAAAAGTAAGTGTTGAAATTTTACAATACTAAATATACCGATTTTCTCTTGATATTTTAAAACAAATACAATATATTGTATTTCATGGGTTAGCCAAAATCCAAACGCGCCGTCCGGGTTCGCCATATTATCCGGATTGTATTAAAATTGCCGTTATAGCAGATTGCTAAACTGAATTTGAAAGGAGTGGAAAATGGCTAGAAAATATTCAGACGGCTGGGACGGAAATGACTGAAACCAACTCTATTTACCACTATATCACGCCGATACTGACAGTTATCGGCGTTTTCGTTGCCGCTTACGGCATATTCAGAAATACGGAAAACGCCAAAAAGCGCGCCACCATCGATCTGATTATCATGCAGCGCAACGATGAAGCCCTGCAAAAAGCCATTAAACGCGTAAATGAGATGTCTAAGACGGAAGGCTGCATCTTTTCAACCTACATCGCAGAAACCGAAGAAACGTATGAAGACCGGGAAAGTATCCTGAAAGTACTCAACCAGCGCGAGTTTGTGGCCGCAGGTGTATTGCGCGGTGCTTTCCATGAGCCGCTTTTTAAAGAGTTTGAGTATTCCATCTTGCTGCGCGATTGGAATAATTTGAACGGATTTATCCAAGACATCAGAAGAATCCGCAACGCGCCGACAGCATTTCAGGAATTTGAAACCTTGGCGAAAAAGTGGAAGAAAAAACCCTTAAAAGTAAAACATTAACTAACTTATTTAAAAAAAGCCGTCTGAAAATCCACATTTTCAGACGGCTTTTCCAATACCTCACATCAACCTACGCGCCGTAATTCGGCAGCAGCAAGGCGCAGGGTTGGCGTTCGCGGCGGTTGCGGCGACGGCCGCTGATTTTGCTGCAGGCGGCGCCCGGGTCGCGGCGGTCTTTGTCGGCGGATTTTTCGCTGCGCTCGTTTTGGCGGGTTTGGCGGCTGCTGCGTTCCCGCTCGCCACGTTCTCCGCGCTCGCTGCGGCTGCGGCGCGGTTCGGGCGCGGCTTCGGCGGCGGTTTCTACTTCTTCGCCGCCCTCTTCCCACCAGCGCGGTTCGAAGCCTTCGATGCGCTCTACCGGCAAATCGTTGCCGGTCAGCTCTTTGATGGCTTCAAACATTTTCTGCTCGGTTTTGTCCATCAGTGAAATCGCTACGCCGTCGGCACCGGCGCGGCCGGTGCGGCCGATGCGGTGTACATAGTCTTCGGGCTGGGTCGGCAGCTCGTAGTTGATGACGAACGGCAGCTCGGCGATGTCCAAACCGCGTGCGGCAACGTCGGTGGCGACCAAGACGCGCAGCGTGCCTTCTTTAAACGCATTGAGCGTTTCGAGGCGGGTTTGCTGCGATTTGTCGCCGTGTATGGATTGGGCAGACAGGCCGCGGCGCACCAAATCGCGGGTCACTTGATCGACGCTCTGCTTGGTTTTGCAGAATACGATGACCTGGTTCATATTCAAATCGACAATCAGGCGCTCAAGCAGATTGCGCTTCTGCAGCGCATCGACGGCGATAATGTGCTGCTCGACATTGGCGTTGGTGGTGTTTTGCGCGGCCACTTCAACCAGCTCGGGCGCGTTCATGAAATCCTGCGCCAGCTTGCGGATGGGCGGGGAAAAGGTGGCGGAAAAGAGCAGCGTCTGCCGCTGCTTAGGCAGCATCTGCATGATTTTGCGGATGTCGTCGATAAAGCCCATATCCAGCATACGGTCGGCCTCGTCCAAAACCACAATTTCCACGCGGTTGAGGTTGATGTTTTTCTGCTTAACATGGTCGAGCAGGCGGCCGACGGTAGCGACGACGATTTCGCAGCCGGCGCGCAAATCGGCGGTTTGCTTGTCCATATTGACGCCGCCGAACAAGACGGTATGGCGCAGCGGCAGGTTTTTAATGTAAGAAGTCACGTTTTGGTCGATTTGATCGGCCAGCTCGCGTGTGGGTGTGAGCACCAGCATGCGCACGGGGTGCATGGCGGGCGAGGTGCTGGCGGTGGCGTAGCGTTTCAAACGCTCCAGGCTGGGCAGCATAAAGGCGGCGGTTTTACCCGTGCCGGTTTGCGCGGCGGCCAGCAGGTCGTGCCCGGCCAGGGCTTTGGGAATGGCGGCGGCCTGAATCGGCGTGGGGTGTTCATACCCCTGCTGGGTCAGGGCGGAAACGATTTCGCTGCCCAAACCGAGTGAAGCAAATGGATTCATCAGTATTCTCTTTCTATCAGGACGGTCTGCAAACGGCTTGCCGTCTGAAAAAGGCAGCCGCTCCCATCGCTTCGGGCGCGGCTGACGGTAATTGTCGCTATCCCGCAATTATGCCACAAAATACCGCCTTATCCTATGCCCGCGCTGCCCGCCGCGCCTGTAAAACAACGGCATAAAGCCCGATACCGCCGCTTTTTGACTTTAA
>NZ_BCWL01000159.1 GCF_001592185.1 Bergeriella denitrificans NBRC 102155 | reverse complement strand
AAATTCAGTTCTTCGACTATACATCATCAACCCGGTCGCCCGTCCGCACGCGGGCGCAGCAGCCAGGGAATATACCGCCAGGCATAAACCAGCAGCGCGGCGGCAAAGAGCGCGGCGGAGCAGCGGATGCTGTGGGTATAGGCCGTGCCGCTGACAAACGTTGCCAACACGCGCACCAAAGTCGAAGCAATCATCAGCCAAAACGCTACGGGCACGGATTTGGGCGGCGGGTAAATGCTCTGGCCGGTATGCCCCAGCGCCGTGCGTGCCATCATGCCCAGCGTGAGTACGCCGATGCCGCCGACGCCGATTAAGTGCACACCCAAATTCAGGAAAGCCGGTTTCCAATAAGCGATGCCCACGGCAATCAAACCGAGGCCGGTGAAGGCATAACCGGCAAACAATACCCACAGCATCGGCTCTTTCAATACGGCCGGATACCACCAGCGGTACACCTGCACGACGCTGATGATGCCCGCCGCAAAAGCAAACAGCGCGGCCACGGGCAGCAGAATGCCGTGCGCCATCAGCATGGCGGTGAGCATGGGCAGCCACAGCGAAGCCTGTCCGACCCACTGCGGGCTGGCAATCTGCGGCACGTTTAAGCGTTTGGACGTGAAAAACGAGATAATCCGCATTCCCACCAGTCCGATAAAGCCCGCCACCATAATCAGGCCGGATTGCAGGCCGGTCAGCAGCGCGGCCGGGTCAAACGGGCTGAGCTGGCGGTGGAACATCATGTGCGTGCCGCCCAATACGAAAATGGCAAATACAGCCACATAATTGCGCTTGTTGCGGGCGCGGAACACCGGCAGCGCCATACACGCCGCGCCGTACCAGAAAAACAGCGTGCCGAAAAAGCCCGAAGCCGCTGCGCCCCAGCCCGGCACAAACGCGCAAATCCGCGCCAGCAGCCATACGGCGGTCAGCCCCGCCAATGCCGCACCGCGCGTGGGCGGCTGCCCCGTCCAAGTGGCAACGGCGGTCAGCAGAAAAGCAATCACCACCAGGCCGGCGTAGCCCCAAATCATCTCATGGGCGTGCCAGTAAAAGCCGGGCAGCTCGGGCGTGCCCTGATAGCCGAAGCCCCAGAGTAAAACCGACAAAGCGCCGTAGAGCGCCGCCAGCGCGTAAAACGGCCTGAAAGCCATCGCCCAGACCGGGTGTTTGAACAGGGAGTGCATGGTGTTCCTCGAAATTTGTTATGATAAGCGGGTGGCAGGCGGGCGCAAGCGTCGCATCTGCCGATTAAGCCGTCTGAAAATGCGGCTTTAGTCCGCCGCTGCGGGCAGGTAAGGCTCAACGGCTGGAAACAGCTCGCGCTCTTCAAAGCGGGCGTGTTCGCGCAGGGTGGTGGCAAATTCGGTGTTCCACGCTTCGCTCGTATAGTCCGGCGCAGCCATCATCGCCCGCAGCTTGGCATGGTCGCCCTCGAAACGCTCGCGCAGCGCGGCATCGATTTCGTGCCAATACGGGGCGAACTGTGCTTCCTCTTCGGCAAAATGCACCGCCAAATCAGCGGCGTGCGGCTCGATTTCGGCACGGTGGTTTTCAGACGGCGCGCGCAGGATACGCAGACACAAAGCCAGGGAATGATGGTGGTCGCGCGAAAGCTCAATCAGCGCGGCATGGCGTTTCAGCGGTTTCATGATGTGTTCCGTTTCATAATAGGTTTACCGCGCAGCCGCCGCGCGTGCGGCGGAATATGCGGTAAAATCTGGATAGATTTATAAGTTTCATGTATTATGAAACTTAATTTGCAGTAAAGTCAACTTCCATGCCGCCGCCGGAAGGCATCAGCGGCGGCTCCCGACAAGAATAAAACGCTCGAAATAGGGAAAATCATGTACCTGACACAACACACAGACTATGGTTTACGCGTATTGATTTATACCGCAGTCAACGACGATGCGCTGGTTAACATTGCCACCATCGCCGATACCTACGGCATTTCCAAAAGCCATCTGATGAAAGTGGTCACCGCGCTGGTCAAAGGCGGCTTTCTCACCAGCATCCGCGGCAAAGGCGGCGGCCTGAAGCTGGCCATGCCGCCTGAAAAAATCAACGTCGGCGCGGTGGTGCGCCATCTCGAGCCGATGCAGGTGGTCGAGTGTATGGGCGACAACAACGAATGCCTGATTACCCCGTCCTGCCGCCTGACCGGTATTTTGAGCGGCGCGGTCAAATCCTTCTTCAACTATCTCGACGGCTTTACCCTGCAGGATTTGATGAACAAGCCCACTTACGATTTGCTGTATTTCCCCAAAATCGACATTATGGCGGAAACTGCCTGACGCCTGCGGGCAAATATCGGCTCAACCCGCCGTTTTCAGACGGCCTGCTTTTCTACAAGGAACGCAGGCTGTTTTGCATCGACGCATGGCGTGAAATTCTTAAAAGCATAAATCTTTATTGCCGTCATTAGCTTCGCAAGTCCGCTGCGCGGAAATGACGGCATGTGAAGATTGTACTTTTCTACAAAAATACCGATATTCGTTCTAAACCTGACAGGTTTCGTTTTTTAGGAATTTAACTATAGGTGCGAGATGAGCGTGCAGAAAAGCCGTCTGAAAAATCCGTTTTCAGACGGCTTTTATCGTCCGCAAGGTAAAAATAAGACAAAGCCCCGCGTCCGCCGCATAAATAGATTGCAAATGGGAATAATTGCCATTAATATGTCGCCACTATGAAAAACGAACGTATTGTAAACCCCATAGTAGTGGCAGCAGTCGCCCTGCTGCACGTCGGCCTGATGGCGCTACTGTGGCGTGCCAACCCGCCCCAGCAAATCACGCTGGAGCATATCGAATTTGTGGATTTGGGTGATTTCGGCGGCGGAGACGGCGCAGCGGAAGGCGCAGGTGCGCCCGCAGCGGCAGAAACACCGCCGCCGCCCGCGCCGCCGAAACCCAAAGCAGAGCCACCCAAACCCAAGCCCAAACCGGTCGAGCCGCCTAAGCCGGCCATCAAACCGGTGGTGACCAAAAAAGCGGATGCCGATATCCGCCAGCCTAAAGAGCCGCCCAAACCGGTCGAGAAACCCAAGCCGGTGGAGCGTCCGAAGCCCGAACCCAAACCGGAGCCTAAGCCGGAACCCAAGCCCGTTCCGAAACCTGAGCCGAAACCGCAAGCCAAAGCCGAGCCTGCGCCCGAGCCTAAACCCGCCAAGCCCGCAGCTGATAAACCGGCCGCCAAATCCGGCGGCAGCGCCGAAGAAGGCGCTAAAGGCGGCAGCGGCAAAGACCGTGCCAAAGGCAGCGGTAGCGGCAGCAAAGGCGAGGGCAGCGGCCGCGGCGAAGGAGAAGGTAAAGGCAGCGGCGGCGCGAAAGGCGATAAAGGCGAAGGAAGCGGCGGTTCGGGCGGCGGCAGCGGCCCGGGCAGCAGCAAGAGCAATCCGATTAAAGGCTCGGCCAATATCGCCAGACCGCCTTACCCGCCCGCTGCCATCGAAGCCGGCGAAGAGGGCAGAGTGGTGCTGCATGTATTGGTTGCACCGGGCGGCAAAGTCAGCAGCGTGAAAGTGGCGAAAAGCAGCGGATCGGCGCGTTTGGACAGAGCCGCTCGCCAAGCCGCGCAAAACAGCAGTTTCAACGCCTCGGCCTGGACGCTGTTTACCGTACCGGTCAATTTCAGCCTGAATTAATCCGCGCAGGCACAAGTATTTTTTCTTATCTTTTTGGAATCAAACATGAATTTAGCTTTAGTTTTCCAATCAGGCGATTTCGTACTGATTAGCGTATTTTTACTGATGGTGCTGATGAGCATCGTCACCTGGAGCGTGATTGTGCTGCGCGTTATCAAGCTGCGCGGCGCCAAGCAGGGCAACGCAGCGGCCAAGCAGGCCGTGATGGGTGCGGCATCTTTGGACGAAGCGGCGCAGAAAGTGCAGGGCATTGAATCGCCCGTGAGCACGCTGACCACGGAAGCTGTGCGCGCCTACCGCAATTACCGCCAGGGCGGCGCCAAAACGCTGGCCGATGCCCTGCCGCTCAATGAATATCTGGTTTCGCAAATCCGCAGCAGCATGAGCCAAACCATGCGCCAGTTTGACGGCGGCATGACCGCGCTGGCATCCATCGGCGCAACCGCACCGTTTATCGGCCTGTTCGGCACGGTATGGGGCATTTACCACGCCTTGATTAACATCAGCGAAAGCGGCCAGATGAGCATTGCTGCCGTGGCCGGCCCGATTGGCGAGGCGTTGGTGGCAACCGCCGCCGGCCTGTTTGTCGCCATTCCTGCGGTATTGGCCTACAACTTCCTGAACCGCAGCAACAAAACCATCAGCCAGGATTTGGACGCATTCGCCCACGATCTGCACGTCCGCCTGCTGAACCAAAAGGATTAAGCCATGGCATTCGGTTCGATGAATAACGGCGACGATGCGCCGATGTCCGACATCAACGTCACGCCGCTGGTGGACGTGATGCTGGTGTTGCTGATTGTCTTTATGATTACCATGCCGGTCTTGACCCACTCGATTCCGCTGGAGCTGCCGACCGCTTCCGAGCAGGCGGCGAAAAAAGACAAGCAGCCCAAAGAGCCGCTGCGTCTGACCATCGCCGCCGACGGCGCGTATTACCTTGGCGCGGAATCAGCCAGCAAACTCAGCGTCGAAGACGTGGCCGCCCGCCTGAAAGAAGCCAAAGCGGCCAATGAAGACACCATCGTCGCCATCGCCGCCGATAAAGCGGTGGAATACGATTACGTCAACAAAGCCCTCAGCGCCGCGCGCGATGCCGGCATCAGCAAAATCGGTTTCGTGACGGAAACCAAAGCTCAATAAGGGCAGCAAGCCGCGCAGCCGTGACGGGTTTACGGCGGCAGGCTGATACGATGGAAACAAAAAGCCGTCTGAAAAAACGTATAAGTGCGGTTTTTCAGACGGCTTTAATTCACTTGTTTATTGCAGGATATCCGATAATGCGGCCTGAAAACAGCTTAGTTATCATTTGTTCCGTAGAGCCGGAT
>NZ_BCWL01000158.1 GCF_001592185.1 Bergeriella denitrificans NBRC 102155 | reverse complement strand
CCAGAATTTCAATATATTCAAAAAAAGCCGTCTGAAAACGGTGGCAACGGCATCCTTTCGGAAACCTGTTGCTGCTTTTTCAGACGGCTTTTTTTCAGACGGCTTTTTTTCAGACGGCTTGAATACGCTGTTTGCGGCTTGTTCAGCGGCGCACAGCCATATTGTCGCGGTGGATTAATTCGTCTTCATGGGCGTAGCCGAGCTGGGCGGCGATATGCTCGGAATCGGTTTGCAGCAGTTTGGCAGTTTCTTCGCTGCTGTAATTGATGAGACCGCGGGCGATTTCCCTGCCCTCAGGGTTGACCACCGCCACCAGTTCGCCTCGGTGGAAATGGCCTTCCACCGCCACGCAGCCGACGCTCAGCAGGCTGGCGTGTTTTTCGGCAACGGCGCGCTCGGCGCCGCTGTCTACGGTGATTTTGCCGGCAAGCTGGACATGACCGAGCAGCCATTGTTTGCGGGCGGCCACGCGGCTGTGTGCGCTGGTAAACAGTGTGCCGATGCTTTCGCCCTGTTGCAGGCGCACGAGTACGTTCGGCTCGCGGCCGCTGGCGATAACGGTGGATGCGCCACTCAGGGCTGCGCGTTTGGCGGCGGTGACTTTGGTGTACATGCCGCCGGTGCCGACGCTGCTGCCTGCGCCGCCGGCCATGCTTTCCAAATCGGGATGGTCGGCTTCGATTTGGCGGATAAACTGGGCGCTCGGGTTTTTGCGCGGGTCGCTGTCGTAAAGGCCGCTTTGGTCGGTGAGGATGACGAGCGCGTCGGCGTCCACAAGGTTGGTGACGAGCGCGCCCAGGGTGTCGTTGTCGCCGAGCTTGATTTCATCGGTGGTGACGGTGTCGTTTTCGTTGATGATGGGTACGATGCCTTTTTCAACCAGGGTCAGCAAGGTGCTGCGGGCATTGAGGTAGCGGGTGCGGTTGCTCAGGTCTTCGTGGGTCAGCAAGACTTGTGCGGTGTGGATTTGGTGGTAAGCAAAGGCGTATTCGTAGGCCTGCGCGATGCCCATCTGACCGACGGCGGCGGCGGCCTGCAGTTCGTTGATTGCGGTCGGCCGCTTCGCCCAGCCCAGCCGTTTGATGCCCTCGGCAATCGCGCCGCTGGACACGAAAATGACGTTGGTGCCTTTGGCTTTGAGTTCGGCAATCTGCGTCGCCCAACGGTTGAGCGCGGCCTGGTCGATGCCTTTGCCTTCGGCGGTGACGAGGCTGGAGCCGACTTTGACGACAATCAGCTTGGCTTGGGAAAGGTTTTGAATGCTCATAAGGGGTTTCCTGAAAAAGGGGCGGGTTTCAGACGGCCTATTCGCGGTTTCGCCCGTGCCAGAAGTAACGCCACACGAAACACGGGAAGGCGAAAATCAGATACAGGCAGGCATTGATGACATAAAATTCCCAACCCTGCGGATGCACCGTGCCGGCGCGCGATTCGAGCAGGTAGGCTAGAGCGGCGGTGATGCCGAAGCCGATAAAAAGCTCCAGCAGATGGTGGCCGAAATGCTTTTTCGCCACGGGAATCACGCCCAGCAGCTTTTGGGTGAGAAACGGGGCGTTGGCGAAAATCAGGGCCAGCAGTAATAAGGTGTACATGGGGGCGGTCATAGCGTGCTTTCTTTTTCAGACGGCTTGTGTCATCGGAATACGGCCGCTTAACCGCGCCGCCAAGTCGTGCCGCCCGCGCCGTCTTCCAAAATAATGTTGGCTTCGTTCAACACATCGCGGATACGGTCGGATTCCGCCCAGTTTTTCTCGGCACGCGCCTGCTTGCGCGCTTCAATCAACGCATCGATTTCTTCGTTGGAAAGGCCGTCTGAAACCGTATTGCCACCCTGCAGAAATTCAACCGGATCGCGTTGCAGCAAGCCCAGCACGCCGCCCAGTGCCTTCAGGCAGGCCGCCAGCGCCGCATCGTTGGTTTTATTGACTTCGCCGGCCAGCTCGAACAATACCGCCATGGCTTCAACGGTATTGAAATCATCGTCCATCGCAGCGAAGAAACGGCGGGTGTAACCGTTGGCGTTTTCGCTCAGGGCAAATTCAGACGGCGCGGTGTTTTTCAGTGTGGTGTAGAGGCGGGTCAACGCGCCTTTGGCATCGTCCAAATGCGCGTCGGAGTAATTCAGCGGGCTGCGGTAGTGGGCGCGCAGGATAAAGAAGCGCACCACTTCGGCATCGTATTGCTTCAACACTTCGCGGATGGTGAAAAAATTGCCCAGCGATTTGGACATTTTTTCGCCGTCCACGCGGATAAAGCCGTTGTGCAGCCAGTATTTCACATGGCTGGCGATGGTTTTACCGCCGTGGTCGTGGCCGCAGGTATGGCCGAGTGCGCCCACGCTTTGGGCGATTTCGTTTTCATGGTGCGGAAACTGTAAATCTGCGCCGCCGCCGTGGATGTCAAACGTTTCGCCGAAGAGGTTTTCACCCATCGCCGAGCATTCGATGTGCCAACCCGGACGGCCTTGACCCCACGGGCTTTCCCACGCCGGTTCGCCCGCTTTGGCGGCTTTCCACAACACGAAATCCAAAGGATCGCGTTTGAAGCCGTCCACCTCCACGCGCTCGCCCGCCCGCAAATCGTCCAGCGACTTGCCGGAAAGCTGGCCGTAGGCGGCAAACTCGCGCACGGCGTAATACACGTCGCCGTTTTCCGCCGGATACGCCTTGCCCTTGGCAATCAGCGTTTCAATCATGGCAATCATTTGGCCGATATGCTCGGTGGCCTTAGGCTCTTCATCGGGGCGCAACACACCCAGCGCATCGGCATCCTCGTTCATCGCTTGGATAAAACGCGCGGTCAACTCGCCGATTGTCTCGCCGTTTTCCGCAGCGCGGGCGATGATTTTGTCGTCGATGTCGGTAATGTTGCGCACATAAGTGAGCGGATAGCCGCTCTGGCGCAGCCAGCGGGCAATCATGTCAAACACCACCATCACGCGGGCGTGACCCAAATGGCAGTAGTCGTACACGGTCATGCCGCAAACGTACATGCGCACGTTTTCGGGATTGATGGGGGTAAAGGGTTCTTTTTGGCGGGTGAGGGTGTTGTAGAGGTTTAGCATGGTCAATAATGGAAATATCAATAAAAAGGTGTCAATAGGGGGAGGCCGTCTGAAATATTCAGACGGCCTGTATTTATTCGCCGTGTAATTGCCGCGTTGATTTCAATGCCACAATCCATAAGACATCATCTTGTATTTCATACACAATCCGATATTTTCCGCGAATGGGAAACAGCTCGCGCGTATTCGGAATCAGGCCGGCTTTGCCCATGTGTGGGTTGGCGGCGGCAAGCTGAATCAGGCGTTCAAATTCATTGAGGTATTTTTCAGCGCTGGCTACGCCGGCAAAATCAGCAACGTGGGCTAATATGGTGATTAATCCTTCTTCGGCTTCGTTTGACCAAAGAATATTCATTTCGCGGCTTTTCCGTGCAGCATATTGCGGGCACGGCCGATTGCTTCATCATGCGATGTAAAACGCCCTGCGGCAATGTCTGCCCGCCCGCGTGCAACTGCGGCGGCAAGCTCATCGTATTCGCGCTTTTGCTCGATATAGCTGTCAAACATTTTCAGCAGCAGGCTGCTTTGGCTCTCGCCGGTTTCCCGCTCCAATTGGGCTAAGGCTGCCGCGCGGCTGGGGTTCAGTTCGATTTGTGCAAGCATCGCATCCTCCTTGGAATGGATAGGCCGTCTGAAACACGATAACAAATTTTTCAGACGGCCTCAATCTCAACTCACTCCGCCAAAAACACGCTGGTATCCGTTTTCGGCTGTTGCCCGGCTGCTTCCGCCGCAGCCGCGGCTTTAGCCGCTTCTTCTTCCAGCGCCGCCAAGCGTTTTTTCTCGCTCAGGTATTGGTTGATTTGGCGCACCAAATCCTGCGTGCCTTGGTGGGCGAGTGCGCTGATTTTAAACAGGCGCGGGGTGGTCATGTCGAATTCGAAGCGGTCGTCGGGCGCAGGGTAATCCCAGCCGATTTGTTTGAGAAACTCGGCGGCGCGCGCTTCTGCTTCTTCTTCGTCCAGCATATCGAGCTTGTTGAGCACCAGCCAGCGCGGTTTGTCGTAAAGCCCGGCGTCGTATTTGCGGAGCTCTTCCACAATCGCCAGTGCTTCGGCGGCGGGGTTGACGCTCTCGTCAAACGGCGCCAAATCGACAACGTGCAGCAAGAGGCCGGTGCGTTGCAGATGTTTCAAAAAGCGGTGTCCCAAGCCCGCACCTTCGGCCGCGCCTTCAATCAGGCCGGGGATGTCGGCCATGACGAAGCTGTGGTTTTCGTCGAGGCGCACCACGCCCAAGTTGGGGTGCATGGTGGTAAACGGGTAATCGGCGATTTTCGGGCGGGCGGCGGACACGGCGGTAATCAGCGTGGATTTGCCGGCGTTCGGCATACCGAGCAGGCCGACGTCAGCCAAGACTTTCAATTCCAGTTGCAGCGAGCGCGCTTCGCCTTCTTCGCCCGGTGTGGCCTGCTTCGGTGCGCGGTTGACGGAGGATTTGAAGTGGATGTTGCCCAAGCCGCCTTTGCCGCCGCGCGCCAAGATGACGCGTTGGCCGTGGTGGGTGAGGTCGGCGACGATTTCGTCGGTGTCCAAGTCGCGGATCAGCGTGCCCACGGGCATGCGCAGTTCGATGTCGTCCGCGCCTGCGCCGTAGCGGTCGGCACCGTGGCCTTTTTCGCCGTTTTTGGCTTGGTAGCGTTTCACAAAGCGGTATTCGACCAGCGTATTGATGTTTTCGTCGGCCACGGCCCATACGCTGCCGCCCTTGCCGCCGTCGCCGCCGTCGGGGCCGCCGCGCGGAACGAATTTTTCGCGGCGGAAGCTGGCCGCGCCGTTGCCGCCGCGTCCAGCGACGACTTCGATTTTTGCTTCATCGATAAATTTCATGGTGTTTCCAATAGGGTTCAGACGGCCTGCCGTCTGAAAAAATAGGTTTGACAGGCCGACATTATAAAGGATAAGCGTCTGTTTGTCGGGATATATAGTCGGTGATTTAATCCTGCTACAGCGTTGGCTCGCCC
>NZ_BCWL01000157.1 GCF_001592185.1 Bergeriella denitrificans NBRC 102155 | reverse complement strand
GGGCGCAGCAACGCCGTATCATTCTTATTTTAAATGACTATACCCGCCCACCTTACGCAACTTAACCCCACTCCCGATTTCAGACGGCTTACCGACGCTTGCCAACACTCGATAACACTTCCTCCGGCTGCATTTACCCCCGCCGCACACGCATTAACGGCTGTCTCCCTTACCATATAGTCGAAGAAGATAAACATGAGACAAGGCGCAGCAACGCCGTATCATGCTTATTTTCAAAGACTATACCCATCAATATTCTCTCTCACCCTGCCTAATAAGGAGACACCTGATGATGAAAAAATACCTGGCCATTGCCGCCGCCTCCATTATCGGCCTCGCCGGCGTTGCCACCGCTTCCGAAACCATCGCCCACAACAAAGCCGAAAATGCCAAACAAAGCAGCCGTATGCACCAGCATAAAAAAGACGGCCTGCCGCGCGACTTGCAGGCGCTGAAACTAAGCAGCAAGCAGGAAGCCGAAATCAAGAAAATCCTTGAAAGCAACCGCCCGCAACGCAGCGAGCAAGACCGCGCCGCACGCGAGAGCCGCCGCAACGAATTCCAACAGCGCATGAACGAGCGCCGCGCCGCCGAGCAAAAGCTGATTAGCGCCAAAAACTTCGACGAAGCCGCCGCCCGCCGCCTGATTGCCGAACGTCAGGCCGAACACGACCGCCTGACTGCCGAGCGCAACCGCAGCGATGCCGACCGCGCCGTCGCCCGCCTGAAAGAGCGCCATGCCATTTTCCAAGTATTGGATGCCAAGCAGCAGAAACAATGGCTGGAAAACCAAAACAAACGTGAAAAACACGAAGCCTTCCGAGGCAAACGCGGCGAACACCGCCCGCAAGCGCAGCAATAATCCCGATATATTGACAAAAAAAGCCGTCTGAAAATCATTGATTTTCAGACGGCTTTTTTTGTCAATAATGTGCGTTCGGGATAAATAATCCAGGTAACGCAAGAAATTTCCATAACGTAGGACGGGCATCCCTGCCCGTCGTTTCGCAGCAAGGTATAGTCGAAGAGCTTAATTTCTCCGACTATCTATAAAGAAAAGGGTTTAACAAAAGGTTTATCTCATTCTATGAATGAGCGACGGGCAAGGATGCCCGTCCTACATCCTCTGCCCGTTTTTCAGACGGCCTCACCCACCCAACACCGCCCGCACCCGTGCGGCAGCCTCCGCGTCCAAACGCACCGATGCCAGCGTCAATACCGCCTGCGCCCACAGCCGATATTGCGCCTGCTCGGCTTCATCCAAGGCCGCCAGATGCGCCGCTACCGTGCCGTCGTCGCCCCGCACAATCGGGCCGGTCAAGGCTTCGGCGGGCGGCAGCAATGTGAGATTGTCCGCCGTTTGCCGCAGCAAACCGCCCACCAGTCTGCGCGATAACGCTTCGGGTATGTCCAGCGGCGCCAGCAAATCTTGGGCATACGCTGCCAGCGCCACGCTGAAATTGGATGCGGCCGACAAAGCGGCATGATAACGCGCCTTGTGTTGCGAGGGCAGCGTAAAAGCCTGCAGTCCCAACGCGTCCGCAATCTGCCGCAATATCTGTTCCGCCCGCACGCTATCCGCTTCCAACGCACACAGGCTGCCGTGCAAACCGGCCGCCGCCGTTTCCGCATCGGCAAAGGCAAACACCGGATGCAGGCTGCCCGTCAGCGCGCCGCGTTGTTTTACTGCAACAAGTTCATGTATCGTTTTCGCACCGCTCAAATGCAGCACCAGCGTCTCCGCCGACAAAGCCTGCGACGCTGCCAAACGCGCCGCAGCCTCTACCACCGCATTATCCGGCGTGGCCACAAACACCACATCGGCATACGGCAATTCCGCTATATCCCGCACCACCGCCGCACCGAACGCACCCTGCGGCAGGCTGCGGCTGACGATATGCGAAAGCTGCCAGCCGGCGTGCTGCCCGAGCAGGGCGGCCAAAGTCTGCCCGACCCTGCCCGCGCCGATAATATGGAAGATTTTTTTCATTTCAGACGGCCCAAATGGATTGAATAGCGTAGATTAACACGGTAAACTTACACCATTAAAAATTTTTATGATTTACGCACCATGAAATCTGCTTTCGACGTAAAGTCCGCACGCTTGGAAACCTTGTCCCTCTGCCTGCATACTGCCGACTTGGACGAGCTGGAAGCGGCATTGCGGCAGCGTACCGAGCAATACCGGGATTTGGACATCATGCCTTTCGTATTGGATGCGGAAGACTTTGCCCGCCCTGAAGAATTGGATTTACCCGCCGTTACCGCCCTGTGCGCCCGCTACGGCATCCGCATTCTCGGCCTGCGCCACAGCGACGAGCAGTGGGCGCAGGCGGCGGCAGACAACGGCCTGGCCTTCGCCAGCGGCGAAAAAGGCGACAAACCCGCCGAGCCTGCGCCCGCCCCTGCGGTTGCACCCGCCCCCGCAGGCAGCCCGACCGTCGTCATCAACACCCCCGTGCGCACCGGACAGCAGGTTTATGCGGAAAACAGCGATTTGATTGTAACCGGCATCGTCAGCCAGGGCGCTGAGCTGATTGCCGACGGCAACATCCACATTTACGCCCCCATGCGCGGCCGCGCGCTGGCCGGTGCAAAAGGCGACACCAACGCACGGATTTTCATCCACTCCATGCAGGCCGAGCTGGTATCCGTTGCCGGCATCTACCGCAATTTTGAAGACGAACTGCCCGGCCACCTGCATAAGCAGCCGGTGCAAGTCGCGCTGCAGGATAACCGGCTGGTTATCAGCGCCATCGGCAGCGAATAAAGCACCGCACCATTAATCATCGAAGAAATTCATTTCTCCGACTATATATACCCCGGCATCTGCCCCGCGCAGAGCCGTAACCGTTCATTCATACCCGTATCTGAAAAGGAAATATCGTGGCAAAAATTATTGTAGTAACTTCAGGTAAAGGCGGTGTGGGCAAAACCACCACCAGCGCCAGCATCGCTTCCGGCTTGGCCCTGCGCGGCCACAAAACCGCCGTTATCGACTTCGACGTCGGCCTGCGTAACCTCGACCTGATTATGGGCTGCGAGCGCCGCGTTGTGTACGACCTCATCAACGTGATTCAAGGCGAAGCCACGCTCAACCAAGCGCTGATTAAAGACAAAAACTGCGAAAACCTCTACATCCTGCCCGCGTCGCAAACCCGCGACAAAGACGCGCTGACCCGCGAAGGCGTAGAAAAAGTCATGCAGGAGCTGTCCGGCAAGAAACACAACTTCGAATACATCGTCTGCGACTCCCCCGCCGGTATCGAACAGGGCGCATTGATGGCGCTGTATTTCGCCGATGAAGCCATCGTTACCACCAACCCCGAAGTCTCCAGCGTGCGCGACTCCGACCGCATCCTGGGCATTCTGCAGAGCAAATCGCGCAAAGCCGAACAAGGCGAAACCGTTAAAGAGCATCTGCTGATTACCCGCTACTCGCCCGAGCGCGTGGAAAAAGGCGAAATGCTGTCGGTACAGGACATCTGCGACATCCTGCGTATCCCGCTGATCGGCGTGATTCCCGAATCGCAAAACGTGCTGCAGGCATCCAATGCGGGCGAGCCGGTCATCCACCAGCAAGACGCCGCAGCCGCCGAAGCCTATAAAGACGTGATTGCCCGCCTGTTGGGCGAAAACCGCGAAATGCGTTTCCTCGAAGCCGAGAAAAAAGGCTTCTTCAAACGTCTGTTCGGAGGTTAAGCCATGTCATTACTCGATATCCTCTTCGGCCGCAAACCGAAAACCGCCGAAGTCGCCCGCGACCGCCTGCAGATTATCATCGCGCAGGAACGCGCCCACGAAAACGGCGAAGGCGCGCCCGATTACCTGCCGACCCTGCGTAAAGAGCTGCTGGAAGTATTGTCCAAATACGTTAAAGTATCTCTGGACGACATCCGCATCTCCCAGGAAAAGCAGGACGGCATGGACGTGCTCGAGCTGAACATCACCCTGCCGGAACAAAAGCCGGAAGACAAAAAGGTGTAAGCCATGACGCTGACCGAATTGCGTTATATCGTTGCCGTGGCGCAGGAACGTCATTTCGGACGCGCCGCGCGCCGCTGCTTCGTGAGCCAGCCCACCCTCTCCATCGCCATCAAAAAGCTGGAGGAAGAGCTGCAGGTATCGCTGTTTGACCGCAGCAGCAACGACATCATCACCACCGACGCGGGCGAACGCATCGTCGCCCAAGCCCGCCGCGTGCTGGAAGAGGCCGACCTCATCAAACATCTGGCCAACGAAGAGCAAAACGAGCTGGAAGGCGCGTTCAAACTCGGCCTGATTTTCACCGTCGCCCCCTACCTGCTGCCCAAGCTGATTGTCTCCCTGCGCGAAACCGCGCCCAAAATGCCGCTGATGCTGGAAGAGAATTACACCCACATTCTCACCGAATCTCTCAAACGCGGCGATTTGGATGCCATCGTGGTGGCCGAGCCTTTCCAAGAGCCCGGCCTCATCACCGAGCCGCTGTATGACGAGCCCTTCTTCGTGATTGTGCCCAAAGGCCACGCTTTTGAAGATTTGAACTCCGTCAGCCCCGCCATGCTGGCAGAAGAGCAAGTGCTGCTGCTCACCGAAGGCAACTGTATGCGCGACCAAGTATTGTCGAGCTGCTCCGAGCTGGCCGCCAAGCAGAAAATCCACGGCCTGACCAACACCCTGCAAGGCAGCTCCATCAACACCATCCGCCACATGGTTGCCAGCGGCTTGGGCATCAGCATCATGCCGGCCACCGCGCTCACCGAAAACGACCATATGCTGTTCAGCATCATCCCGTTTGAAATGCCCGCGCCGCAACGCCGCGTGGTCTTGGCCTACCGCCGCAACTTCGTCCGCCCCAAAGCCCTGACCGCCCTGCGTACCGCCATCCAGCAGTCGCAACTCAACGGCGTGAGCTTTGTGGACAACGAATAAGCAGCCCGCAGATTACACCTGCCTCAAGCCGTCTGAAAAACCCGTTTTTCAGACGGCTTTTTTCTGTTTGCCGCAGTTGCATACTTGGAATATAGTCGGAGAAATGAAATTTTGCTACGGCGTTGGCTCGCCC
>NZ_BCWL01000156.1 GCF_001592185.1 Bergeriella denitrificans NBRC 102155 | reverse complement strand
CACTTGGGGGGCGGATGCTCAAATGCGCGGATGGAAAGGCCGTCTGAAAAACAGGATTTTCAGACGGCCTGTTGATTTTGGCAATGTGCGTTTTTTTCTTCGGCTATAGTTATGGTATATTTGTTATACCTTTTAGTTTGGTTGCATTTCGTATGTTTGAATTTGACCCGAATAAGAGT
Organism: Bergeriella denitrificans NBRC 102155; assembly: GCF_001592185.1. Taxonomy (GTDB): domain Bacteria; phylum Pseudomonadota; class Gammaproteobacteria; order Burkholderiales; family Neisseriaceae; genus Neisseria; species Neisseria denitrificans. Next base: position 4,922 of record NZ_BCWL01000156.1, on the reverse strand, counting down.
GCCGCCAATTTAGAAAAGCACGGCATTGATTTTATTGCCGCCCAAGAGCTTTGGCAGGACGACTACCGTCTTGCCGTACCTGCCAAAACAGAAGGCGAAGTACGCTATGCCTTAATCGCCAAGTTGGACGGTAAAGTCTGGACGGCCATTTATACTCCGCGCGGCGGCAATATCCGCATCATTTCAGTGCGCCGCGCCCGCGACAATGAGGAGAAGCTCTATGAAAACTTCAGAATTTGACCGCCGTTTCGATCATGGCGAAGACATCAGCGATGCACTCGATTTGAGCCAAGCCGTTCGCCCCGGTCTGCAAGCCAAGCGGGTTAATGTGGATTTTCCTGCCTGGATGGTGGAAAGTTTGGATAAGCAGGCGGCGCACTTGGGCGTATCCCGCCAATCGCTGATTAAAATGTGGTTGTCGGAACGCTTGGAAAAAACTGCGTAAATCTCAATACGGGAAGCGCGCGAGCCGTTTTGCAGATAGACAACAGATAACAAGGCCGTCTGAAAAAGCCGCTGTTTCCGAATATCCGGAAGCAGCGGCTTTTTCAGACGGCCTGTTGCCGCTTTATGCCGGTTAATAAACGTCGCGCTGGTAGCGTTTGTCTTCGCGCAAGTCGTTGAGATAGTCTTCGGCTTCTTCGCGGCTGAGCCGGCCTTGCTCGGCAATGACATCGAGCAGGGCGGTTTCGACGTCGCGTGCCATGCGGGTGGCGTCGCCGCAAACGTAGATATGTGCGCCTTGCTGCAGCCATGCCCACACTTCGGCGGCGTTGGCGGCGATTTTATGCTGCACATACACTTTTTCCGCGCCTTGTCTGCTCCAGGCCAAATCGGCGCGGGTCAGCAGGCCGTCTTTGCGGAATTGCTGCCACTCGGTTTGGTAGAGAAAGTCGTCGGTAAAACGCTGGTTGCCGAAAATCAGCCAGTTTTTGCCGCTGTCGCCGTTGGCGCTGCGCTGCTGCATAAAGGCACGGAACGGGGCGACGCCAGTGCCTGCGCCGATCATGATAACGGGGGTGTTGCCGTCTTGCGGCAGGCGGAAGTGCGGATTGTGTTCGACAAATACGCGCACGCTGCCGCCTTCTTCCAACTGATTGCCGAGAAAGCCCGATGCGGCGCCGGTGTAGCTGTGGCCGTGGTGGTCGAAGCGCACGACGCCTACGGTCAGGTGGACTTCTTCGCCGACTTCGTCCTGCGCGGAAGCGATGGAGTAGAGACGCGGGGTTTGCGCGCGGAACAGGCCGAACAGGGTTTGCGCGTCGAGCGGGTGCGGGTATTGGGCCAGCACGCCGACGGGCGGGTTTTCGGCTAGGAAAGCGGGCAGGGCTTCGCTGTCGGCGGCGATGGCCTGCAGCGCTTCGTGGCCGCTCAATACGGCGTATTGCTGCACAAAGGCCGGGGTGTTTTGGGTGATATCGGCAAACTCGGTTAAGGCCGTCTGAATATCGGTGGCGCGGCCGTCGGGCAGGCTCACGCTTTCGCTGCCGCTAAGGCCGTTTAAGGCCAGAATTTCCTGCACCAGCGCCGGCGCGTTCAGCGGCCATACGCCCAGGGCATCGCCGGCTTGGTAGCGCAGGCCGGAGCCGCTGAGATCGATTTCGATGTGTTCCACATCTTTTTCGGCATCGCGCGAGGTGATTTTTTGGCGTACCGACAAGGTGGCGGTCAGCGGCTGCTCTTTGGTATAGGACACGGCGGCGGCATCGGCTTGCGGCGCGGTGGCAGCGGCGGCGGATTGGCTGCTTTGCGCGGCCAAATCGCCGACTTTGGGCACAAGGGCATCGACCCAGGCATCGGCGGCGGCTTGGTATTCGAGATCGCAGATGCCGATATCGTGCAGGCGGGTGGCGCCCAGCGCGGCGAGTTTTTCGTCGAAATCCTTACCGGCCTGGCAGAATTTGGGGTAGGACGAATCGCCCAAACCCAATACGGCAAAAGTGAGTTTGCCCAAATCGGGCGCTTTTTTGCCGAACAGGAATTTATACAGCGGCAGGGCTTCTTCGGGCGGCTCACCTTCGCCCTGGGTGGAAGTAATCAGCAGCAAGATGTCTTCGTCGGGCAGGGTTTTGCTTTTGAAGTCGGCCGCGCCGGTAAGGCGCGCATCAACTCCGGCCGCTTCCAAGCGCGCGTGCAGGGTTTCGGCCACGCGGCGGGCATTGCCGGTTTGCGAGGCGGAGAGTACGGTCACGCGGCGGGCCGGGGCGGGCGCAGCGGTGGTAAGCGACGGGGCGATACCGGCCGCGCCGCCCTGGCTTTGCGCCCAGCAGTAGCCGGAGAGCCAGGCCAGCTGGGTCGGCGAGAGTGCGGAAAGTTGCGCTGAAAGCTCAGCGGGAAGCGGATTGGCTTGGTTCATGAAAAGTCCTTTGTCGGGCGGCCGGTGTGCGCTCGCGGCCGGTCTTGTGTTGTGGCGCTACTTTATACAGGCCGTCTGAAAAAAGGAAAGAATGGTTTGTTTGTTAGTAATGCAATTTTGTTATAAACGTCGGCGGCGTGCGGCTGCCCTGCCGTCTGAAAAATGCTAAACTGCGCTTTTTTCAGACGGCAGGAGAAGCAGATGAGCCGGTTACGCAGCTTTCGGATTTGGGCCGCCGTGTCGGGCGCGGCGCTATTGTGCGCCTGCCGTACGGACGCGCCTGCGACAGACGGCATCCGCACGGCGGAAACGGGCAGCCTGATTGCCTTTTATGCGGGCGATACCGGCTCTGCGCCTTTATTGGCCGCGCTGGAAGGCTGCGGCGCGGAATTGCTTTACGAATACCGCAACTTAAACGGCATCGCCGCCCGCCTGCCATCGCCGCGCAGCTTTGTAGAAGCGGCGGCGTGTTTGGAACAGGCCGACGGCGTATTGTCGGTGATGCCCGACCAAATCATGCAACTGCACGGCACATCGGCGCAGGGGGCGGCGGAGTAGATGTCTGAGCGCAAAATCATCCATATCGATATGGACGCGTTTTATGCTTCGGTGGAGCTGCGCGAGCAGCCGCATTTAAAAGGGCAGCCGGTGGTGGTGGCGTGGGACGCTTCGCGTTCGGTGATTTGCGCGGCTTCGTATGAAGCGCGGCAGTTCGGTTTGCACTCGGCAATGTCGGTGGCTGCGGCCAAGCGGCTTTGCCCGCAGGCGGTGTTTGTGCCGCCGCATTTCGATTTATACCGGCGCGTGTCGGCGCAGATACACGCCGTTTTCAGACGGCATACCGATTTAATCGAACCTTTGTCTTTGGACGAGGCTTATTTGGACGTGACCGCGAATTTCCAAAATATTCCCTATGCCAGCGAAATCGCCCGGCAAATCCGCAGCGATATTTTCCGGGAAACCGGGCTGACGGCCTCTGCGGGCATCGCGCCCAATAAGTTTCTGGCCAAAATCGCTTCCGACTGGCGCAAACCCAACGGGCAGTTTGTGCTGCCGCCGCAGAAAGTGGCGGGCTTTCTGGAAACGCTGCCGCTGGGCAAAATCCCCGGCGTGGGCAAGGTGACGCTGAAAAAAATGCAGGCGCTGGGCATGCAGACGGCGGGCGATTTGCGCCGCTTTGAGCGCGGCGAGCTGCTCAACTATTTCGGCCGCTACGGCTACCGCCTGTATGATTTGGCACGCGGCATCGACGAGCGGCCGGTGCAGGCGCGCGCGGAGCGTTTGCAGATTTCGACGGAAATCACGCTGCCCGAAGACATCCCGCTGGCGATGACTTTGGCGCATCTGCCGCATTTGGCGGAAGATTTGTGGCAGCAGGTGCAGCGCAAAAACGTCGGCTTCAAAAGCGTGACCCTCAAGCTGAAAACCCATGATTTCCGCATCATTACCCGCTCGCTGACCTATTCTTCCGCGCTGCCCGACTGCGCCGCGCTGCTGCAGGCCGCGCAAACGCTGGCAGAGCGCGTGCCGCAGCAGCAGGAAGACGCGTTCCGCCTGATCGGCATCGGCGTCGGCCATCTGCTGCCGAAAGACAGCCAAGGCTCGCTCTGGCCGGAATAGGCCGTCTGAAAAAGCGGCTTGAGGGGCGTTTGGTTATAAAGAAATAGAGAAGCATTCTTTCCCACCGCGCGGCAAAAGGCGCACAATGGCGGCCAGATAATCCGCAGACGGTCGCGCCGGTTGAAATGCCGCGCAACCTGAAGCACAAGCCACAAAAGGGAAACACCATGTCTTCATTCCGCCCGCAGCTTTGGCGCATACCCGAAGTCGCCGATGCCGACCGCCTGCGCCTGCCCGAATTAACCGCCGCTTTGCACGCGCGCCTGCAGGAAATCGCCGCCCGCTTTCCGCAGGCCGTGTTGGCATCCAGCCTGGCGGTGGAGGATATGGTGATAACCGATGCCGTTTGCCGTCTGAAACTGCCCATCCGCATCATCACGCTGCATACCGGCAAGCTCAATCCCGAAACTGAAGCGCTGATTGCCGCCACCCATGCGCGTTATCAAACGGAGTTGGCGGTGTTTCACCCGATTGCCGCCGATGCCGAAGCATTTGAGCAGACCTACGGCGCAGCGGCCATGTATGAAAGCGTCGAGCTGCGCCGCCGTTGCTGCCATATCCGCAAAATCGAACCGCTCAACCGTGCCCTGGCCGACGCGCCCGCCTGGCTGACCGGCCAGCGCCGCAGCCAGTCGGACACCCGTTCGGAGCTGGCGTTTGAAGAACAGGACGGCGCACGCGGCATCGCCAAGTTCAACCCGATTTTCGATTGGGAGGAAGCCGATGTATGGGCCTATGCCGCCGAGCATGATGTACCGCTGAACGATTTGTACCGCCAAGGCTACCCGAGCATAGGCTGCGAACCGTGCACCCGCCCGGTGAAAGCAGGTGAAAATATCCGCGCGGGGCGCTGGTGGTGGGAGAGTAAGGATAGTAAGGAATGCGGGTTGCATAAGTAGGACGAGGTAGCAGCCTGCCGAATGTATAGTCATTTAAAATAAGAATG
>NZ_BCWL01000155.1 GCF_001592185.1 Bergeriella denitrificans NBRC 102155 | reverse complement strand
AGCTAAGGCCGTCTGAAAATACTATTGCACCGCCCTGCTATTTACTGTGTAAGAAACGCTGCGCCTCTTCCCACTCGCCCGCAATCAGCTGCGGCAGACCCTGCAGGGATTTGTTGATGGAATCGTCAATCAGTTGGCGGTCGGCGGCGCTGGGCTTGTTCAACACATAACCCACCACCAGATTTTTATCGCCCGGATGGTCGATGCCCAAGCGCAAGCGGTAGAAATTGGGCGTGCCGATACGAGCCTGAATGTCTTTCAGGCCGTTGTGGCCGCCGTTGCCGCCGCCGAGCTTAAACTTGATGCGGCCGCACGGAATATCCAATTCATCGTGTACCACCAAAATCTCTTCGGGCTTGATTTTGTAAAACTGCGCCAGCGCCGCCACCGCCTGGCCGGAGCGGTTCATAAACGTTGTCGGTTTCAGCAGCCACACATCGCCGCCCTCGCGGGCCTCGCGCGCCACCTGGCCGAAGAATTTTTTTTCGTCCTTAAACGCTGCCTTCCATTGCCAGACCAGCTCGTCCAGCAGCCAAAAGCCCACATTATGGCGGGTGTGTTCGTATTCCTGGCCGGGATTGCCCAGACCGACGATGAGTTTGATTTTATTCTCAGACATGATGTTCTTTACGCTAAAGGCCGTCTGAAAATCACGGTATTTTTCAGACGGCATTTCATTATTTATTTCGCTTCCCCGCGCACGCGGCGGCGGCGCGCTTCTTTCGGATCAACCAAAAGCGGGCGGTAGATTTCCACGCGGTCGTGCGCACGCAATACCGCATCGTCTTTCACCCGCTTGCCGAAAATGCCCAGCGGCGCGGCCTCTACGTCCAAATCGGGAAACTGCGCGGCCATACCGCTTTGCAGCACGGCTTCGCGGGCAGTCGTCCCCTCCGCCACCTGCACGCTCAGCAGCACCTGCCGCTCGGGCAGGCCGTAAACGATTTCAACCTCAAGCATAGCGGCGGTCGGCCTCCTTCACGAAAGCATCCACCAGCGTGCTGCTCAAATGGCTGAATACCGGCGACACCACCGCAGCCAGCAGGCCGCTGGAAAAATCATATTCCAGCTTAAACTCGACCTTGCACATATCCCCGCCCAAATCGATAAACTTCCACGTTCCGCGCAATACCTTAAACGGCCCTTCCAGCAAGTCCATACGGATTTCCTCGCCCGGAATATTGCGGTTGTGCGTCGCAAACGACTGCTGCACGCGCATATAGTCCATAAACAGGCGCGCCTTCAGCTCATTGCCGCTGCGCTCGATGACCTCGGTTTTACTGTACCACGGCAGAAACTTCGGATAATCCTCCACCCGGTCAACCAGCTCGAACATCTGCGCCGCGCTGTGCAGCACCAGCATGCTTTTCTCGATTTTTTTCATGAAAGGTAAAGCCAAAATGCGGAAAACCGCCATTATAGTCGGTGAACTTAAATCCCGCTACAGCGTCGGCCGCGCCTTGCAGCAGAATGAACGCACCGGCTATATATAAACGAAATCCGCAGATATTTTCAGACGACCTGTATCAGCGCAACGCACGCCGCGGTAGCGCATTCAACACCGCCGCCGCCACAATCAGCACCACCCCCGCATACTGCAGCCCGCCCAAACGCTCGCCCAGCAGCAGCGCCGCCAGCAACACCGCCGTCAGCGGCTCGAACACCGTAAACACCGAAGCCCTGGCCGCCGGCATTTTCTCCAAACCCTTCACAAACAGCGCAAACGCCGCCACCGTGCCCACCAAAGCCAGCGCCAGCGCCGACAACCACGCCGGCCAAGCCTGCCCCAGCAGCTTCCCGAAAGCCTGCCAGGTATCCGGCATCAGCAGCAACACCAGCGCCGAGCAGCCAATCGACGTAAAAAACACCCTCATCGGCGGATTGCCCGCCATCGCCCGTTTACCCAACACCCCGTAAAGCGCATAGCAGATGCCCGAGCCCAACCCCGCAGCGATGCCCACCGCATCCACCGCCGCGCCGCCCGTCATCGTCAGCCCCACGCCCGCAGCCGCCACCACCGTCAACACAGCCTGCCCCCGCGTAATCCCCTCACCCAAAAGCACCCGCGCAAAAATCAAGCTCCACACCGGCGCCGTATACAGCAAAGCCACCGCCAGCGACGACCCCACCCGCGCCACCGCCGCAAAATACAGCAGGCTCATGCCCAGCATACCGATAAACGACTGCACCGCCAGCATCGGCAGCTGCCGCAGCGTCAGCCCCCGCAGATACGGCCGGAAATAAGGCAGCGCCGCCAGCAGCAGAGCCGCCGCAATCACAATCCGCAAAGCCGCCACCTCCGCACCCTCAAACGACAAGCGGTTCAGCGCCGCCCCCAACACACCCAAGCTGCCCCAGCACACCGCCCCGGCGACCACCTGCAGCATACCCACCGTCTGCTTGTCCATATTTCTTCCTTTGCGATAAATATTCAGACGGCCCCATTGCAGCGGGGCCGTCTGAAAAACCGTTTTATATGTTTATCTTACATTATCTTACAGGATATACTGCAAACTTTTATCCGACAAACCATACGGTTTTCACCTGCATATACTGCTCGAACGCTTCCACGCCCTTATCGCGTCCGCCGAAACCCGACTGCTTATAGCCGCCGAACGGTGTCGCGGCATTGCCTTCCGAAAAGCCGTTCACCGATACCGTACCTGCACGGATTTTCCGGGCAACGCGGTGGGCGCGGGACAAGTCCTGCGTATAAAACGAAGCGGCCAGCCCATAAATGGTATCATTGGCCAAAGCCACCGCCTCTTCTTCGGTTTGGAAGGTGGTGATGCCCGAAATCGGCCCGAAGATTTCTTCGCGGAAAATCGTCATCTCCGGCGTGACGCCGTCAAAAATCGTCGGCTCGATATACCAGCCGCTGCCCAAATCGCTGCGGATGCGGCCGCCGATAACGGCTTTCGCGCCCTCTTTTGCCGCAATGTCCAGATAGCCGGCCACTTTTTCGAAATGGCGTTTTTCCACCATCGGGCCGAACGAGACGCCGTGTTCCCTCGGGTCGCCGACTTTCCATGCTTTGACCGCTTCCGAGAGCTTCTGCACCAGCTTGTCTTTGATTTTTTCGTCCACCAAAATCCGCGAGCCGCTACTGCAGTTTTCGCCCATATTCCAAAACGACGACGCCAGAATATGCGGCACAGCGCGGTCTAAATCGGCGTCATCAAAAATAATCTGCGGATTTTTGCCGCCGCACTCGAGCACCACTTCCTTCATATTGCTTTGGGCAGAATATTCCAGAAAATACGCACCGACTTCGGAAGAGCCGGTAAACGCCACCATATCGACATCGTGGTGCATACCCAGCGCGCGTCCGACTTTACTGCCCGAGCCGCATACCAAGGTCAATGCGCCCTGCGGCACGCCTGCTTCATAGGCCAGCTCAATCATGCGGTGTGCGCTCAAAGTCGTGATTGCGGCCGGTTTCACAATCACCGAATTACCCGCCGCCAAAGCCGGAGCCACTTTCCAGGCAAACATCAGCGCCGGGAAATTCCACGGCAGCACGCAGGCCACCACGCCGATGGGTTCGCGCACAATCATCGCCAGCGCGTCACTGCCCGTCGGCGCCATGCGGTCAAACGATTTATCCAGATATTCGGCATAAAATTCAAATGTTTCCACCGTAGCCGGCAAATCGGTGTTGAGACATTCGTCAATCGGTTTGCCCGCATCGATGCAGTCGAGCGCGGCCAATTCTTCCGAATGCGCCGCAATCAACGCCGACCATTTGAGCATGATTTTCCGGCGCTCGGCCGGTGCCAGCCCGGCCCATACCTGTTCGTCAAACGCCTTGCGTGCCGCGGCTACGGCGGCTTCGACATCTTCTTCGCCGCTGTCGGTGATATAGCCGGTTAGGCTGTTGTCAATCGGCGTCCGGTTTTCCAGACGGCGGTTGTGTCCGGCATAATCGGGAATCAAGTTCACCGCATTCAATCCGCCTTGCGCGGCGGCGGCAAAAATCTCTTGTATGCTTTTCATCTCTGTTTCCTCTGTATATAAATGCTGAATATCAATCACGATACCATGATGATGTGTGCGATTTGACTAAAAGCCGTCTGAAAAATCCAAAATCTGTTTTTTCAAACGGCTTTTGCCATCGATTATGCCGCAGCGGCCACTTCCGTTTTCAGACGGCCGATAATGTCGGCCAATTCTGCTTTCTGCCCGGCATCCAAATCCTGAAGCGGCAGGCGCACGCCGCCGGTTTTCAAGCCGGCCAGCTCGCAGCCGTATTTGATGGACTGCACGAATTTGCCGCTTTCCAGGAAATCCATAAACGGCATCATGGCTGCCATAATCTTGCGCCCTTTATCGAAATTCTTTTCAAGCACACAGGCTTCGTATAAGGCCACATGTTCGCGCGGCAGGAAGTTGGAGCCCGCGCACACCCAGCTTGATGCGCCCCAAGCGAAAAATTCCAGGGCTTGGTCGTCCCAGCCGCAAGAGAGCTGCAAATCGGGATAGCGGCAGGCCAGCATGTGCAGCTGGGCGGTGCTGCCCGAGCTTTCTTTAATCGCAACGAAATTTTTGGAAGCCGCAAATACGGTATCGAAAAATTCCTGCCCCATCATCACGCTCATGCGGCCGGGGTAGTTGTACAGCATGGCCGGCAAGCCCGCGGCTTTATCCACCGCCAAAGCATGTGCGGCGTTTTCCGCTTCGGTCGGCAGCGCATAAGGCGGCGAACCGATCAGCACCGCATCCGCGCCAATCTCCTTGGCCATCGCGCCCAAAGCCACCGAATCTTCCGTGCGGATGGCGCCGGTGCCGACCACCAGCGGCAGGCGGCCGTTGATGACTTCTTTCGCATAGCGGCTCAGCTCGAAACGCTCGTCCATCGTATGGGCATAGTATTCCCCGGTTGAGCCGCCGATGATGATGCCGTGCACTTTCTGCTCAATCAGATGCTCCAATACCGCAGCAAATGCGGCTTTGTCGATGCTGCCGTCTGCAGCCAACGGCGTTACAGCGGGCGTATAAATACCTTCGAATTTCATAATCGTTTCCTTTCCATCAAGGGGATAAAATCATTAAGCTAGGCCGTCTGAAAATGCGCATCTGAATGTTCAGACGGCATATAGTCGGAGAAATTAATTT
>NZ_BCWL01000154.1 GCF_001592185.1 Bergeriella denitrificans NBRC 102155 | reverse complement strand
TCGCCTTGTATCAGAAATTAATTTCTCCGACTATAACGAAACATCTATCGTGCAATTCTCCGGCAAAATAAAACAGGCCGTCTGAAAATCAAATTTTCAGACGGCCTGTTTCGCTTTTAAGCAGCTTGTCTCGTATTACATCGCACGCAAACGGGCAATACGGTTATCCAAAGACGGGTGGGTGCTCAGCAGGGAATCTTTGGCTTCGCTGGCGATACCCATAGCGTTCATTTCCTGCGGCAAATCGCTGGCGGCACCTTTTAAGCGTTGCAGCGCGGCAATCATTTTCGGCGCGCCGACCAGTTTGGCGGCACCGGCATCGGCGCGGTATTCACGCTGGCGGCTGAACCACATCACGATGATGCTGGCCAAAAAGCCGAACACGACTTGCAAGACCATGCTGACCATGAAATAAGTGCCTTGCGAGGTCGAGCCGTCTTCGTTTTTCGCCACCATGCCGGAAACGATGCGGGCCAGGAAGACGACGAAGGTATTGACCACGCCCTGAATCAGCGTGAGCGTCACCATATCACCGTTGCCGACGTGCGCCATTTCGTGCGCCAATACGGCTTCTACTTCATCGCGGGTCATGTGGTCGAGCAGACCGGTGCTGACGGCAACCAAGGAGTTGTTTTTGCTCGCGCCGGTGGCAAAGGCATTCGGCTCGGGAGAATCATAGATGGCGACTTCGGGCGTTTTCAAATTCCATTGGCGCGCTTGTGCTTCAACGGTCGCCAGCAGCCAGGCTTCTTCTTCGCTGCGCGGCTGGGTGATGACTTCCGCGCCGACCGAGCTTTTGGCCACGGTTTTCGACATCAGCAGGGAAATAATCGAGCCGCTGAAGCCGACGACGGCGGAGAATGCCAGCAGGCTGCCGATATCGTCGGTGCTGTTGATGCCCAATACGGCCAATACGATGCGGATAACGATGAGTACGGCGATATTGGTAGCCAAAAATAAGAATATGCGTTTCACCGGATGGTCCTTTTGATATGTGGTTTGCGGTATGTTGTGTGCTGTCGGGCAATCCGACGGCTTATTGCCTGCTGCGTTCCGAGTCATTCGGCTGCAAGGCTTATAGAAAATTCCGGCATATTGTCGCAAAAAGACCGGGTAGAGTGAAGAGCGGAATAGGAAAAGCTATGCAAAATATGGTCATCTATAGTCATGGAACAAAACAAAAAGCCGTCTGAATTTTTCAGACGGCTTTTATTGCCAGACAGCAGGAAAATCAGCGGTTACGCATTTTTTCCGCCATCATTTCGTGCAGGGTTTTCTTGGCGGGTTTCATCGGCACGCGGTTATCCGTCCAGCCCAGCTGCTTGCTCGGCGTTAAGGCGCGGAAGGTCGTTGCCGCCCAGCCGAAGGCGCGGTAGGCTTTTTTGCCGCTGAAAATGCCGTTGAAGGTGCGCCATGCCAGCTGCTCGCCGAAGGTGTGCGATGCGCCTTGGCCGCGAATCGGATGCGCCACTTTTTCGTTCGGGTCGCGTTGCGCTTCCACGCGCAGGCGCTGCATTTGCTCGGTAATCGGGATGCGTACCGGGCAGACTTCCACGCAGGCGCCGCACATGGTGCAGGCGGTCGGCAGGTCACGGGTGGCGTCCAGACCCAGCAGGTGCGGAGAAATGATTTCACCGATCGGGCCGGGATAGGTCGTACCGTAAGCAGCGCCGCCGATGCGGGTATAAACGGGGCAATGGTTCATACAGGCGCCGCAGCGGATACATTGCAGCGTGCGGCGCATCTGTTCTTCAACATAGGCTTGGCTGCGGCCGTTGTCGAGCAGCACCAAGTGCATTTCCTGCGGGCCGTCGAGCTCTGCGCTGCGGCGCGGGCCGGTAATCATGTTGAAATAGGTGGTAATCGGCTGTCCGATGGCAGAGCGCGGCAGCAGGCTGTAGAGCGGCGGGATGTCCGACAGCTTGGCCACGACTTTTTCGATACCGGTAATGGCGATGTGCACGGGTGGCACGGTGGTGGATAAGCGGCCGTTGCCCTCGTTTTCCACCAGACACAGCGTACCGGTTTCGGCCACAGCGAAGTTGACGCCGCTCAAGCCGACATCGGCGGTGCGGTACACGTCGCGCAAGGCTTGGCGGGCGATGCCGGTGAGCTGGTCCACGTCATCGGTGAGCGGTGTGCCCAGATTTTTGTGGAACAGCTCGCTCACCTGCTCTTTGGTTTTGTGAATGGCGGGCATCACGATGTGGGTCGGCTTTTCGCCTGCCATCTGCACGATGTATTCGCCCAAGTCGCTCTCTACGGCTTTGATGCCTTGGTCTTCGAGATAGTGGTTCAGCTCGATTTCCTCGCTGACCATGGATTTGCCTTTCACCACCAGCTTGCCGTTTTTATCGGTGATGATGTTGTGGATGATGCGGCAGGCTTCGTCGGGGGTTTCCGCCCAGTGGACTTTCACGCCCAAGCGGGTCAGGTTTTCTTCGAGCTGCTCCAAAAGCTGCGGCAGCTTGGAGAGGGAGCGCTGGCGGATGTGTTCACACAAATCACGCAGGTTTTGCAGCTCTTCTTCGTCGCTCAACACGGCTTTGCGCTTGGTCATCAGCATATCCATGGCGATACGCAGGCTTTTACGCAAAGGTTTGTCTTGCAGGGAAATGGCGGTGTTTTGCTTGAAGGTTTCCGGCTTCATGTGGAATTGGATGGTTTGTGTGCTCATGCTTTATCCTCCAAGTCGGCAGGGGAAATATGGTCGGGCAGCAGGGCCAATACGACCAAATCGCGCGGGCCGTGGGCGCCGTAGGCCAAAGTCAGCTGGATGTCGGCGGTTTTGGACGGGCCGGATACCAAAATCACATTGGTCGGCATGCCTTGTTCCGCCGGCTGCTCGCTTTCCAAGGCGTGATGGAATTCATCGTACATCTTGGCTGCGTCAAACAGGCAGAAATGAACCGGCGGTACCAGGCTCAGGCTGCGCGGCTCTTCGGGGCTGGATTGCAGCATAATCGTGCCGGTGCGGGCGATGCCGCATTTGGATGCGGTAAAACCGGCATGTACATCGGCGAAAAATTCGTTTTTCCACACATCAATCTCGCGCTCGAAACCGAGCGGCTCGATGCCGGCGGCAGCCAGCGCCTGCTGCGCTTTTTGGCCGTGCGCCGTTTGCAGGGGCAGCAGCATGTTGCCCAAACCTTTTTCACGGGCAACTTGGCACATCACTTGCGGCCAGGTTTCTTCCGTTACCCAGAAAATTTCGGTTTTAACGGCGCGCATGGCGGCAGCCCAATGCTTCAGACGGCTGATGTCGCTATCCCACGTCACACCGTTGCGTTGGTAATAGCCCTCGGTATCCGGCTCCGCCATCGGGTAGGCATCGGCTTGTTTTAATTTGTTTAAAATATTGTCGCGCGCGCTCATGCTTTGCCTCCGGTGCGTTCCAATAAGAAAGTGGCGATGTGTTTGGGCATGGGCATATCCGGCTCGTCTTTGGCGATTTTGCCGCCGATGTTCATCATGCAGCCGCAGTCGGCGCTGATAATCTGGGTAGCGCCGGTTTCTTTCAGCGCGGCGACTTTGTCGGTTACCATTGCGCCGGAAATGTCGGGGTGTTTGACGGAGAACGTACCGCCGAAGCCGCAGCACTCGCTTTCGTGGTCATGTACGATGCGCTCGACGTTTTCCATGCCGTCAATCAGTTGCCAGCCGGAAAGGTGGACGTTCATCTCGCGGCGGGCGGCACAGGAAGTGTGCACAGCCACTTTGACCGGCTCGCCTTTGTCTTGCGGCTGGTAGCCGATGGCAATCAGGAAATGGGTAAACTCAATCACTCGCTTGGCAATTTCGTTGGCTTTCTGCTCGTAAGGCGTGCCTTTGAAAAGCGTCGGCCAATGGTGTTTCATCATGCCGCCGCAAGAGCCGGAGGGTACGACAATCGGCCAATCTTCCGGGAAAAGATCCAGTTGCTCTTTTGCCACATTAAATGCTTCGTTGGGGTGGCCGGAGGAATAAGCCGGCTGGCCGCAGCAGCTCTGCCCCATCGGGAAATGCATACGGATGCCCTGCTGCTCAATCAGGGTCATCGCGTCCATACCCGCTTCGGGCATGAAGATATCGAGAACGCAGGTGCCGAAGAAATAGGCATCGGACGGCACGCTGTCGTAACGGATAATAGGTGTTGGAGTTTGTGCGCTCATTTTATTTCGAAACCGGCATAGCCGACTTTATACTGTAGAAATCAGCATTACTTTAAGTAATTGCCTGTAAGGGGTCAAGTCTAATTTAAAAAAATAATGTGTTTGCCGCCAGCCCTGCCGCTGCCGCGCCCGCCGCTGCAGCAAACGGAGAATATTGAGAATAAATTTTATTCTTGAATGCATAGCATTTATGTTGATATAAACGATTTAGGCCGTCTGAAAAATACGCCGCATTGCCTGCCTAAATCCAAGCCAGCGCTCGGGCAATTAAATAAATGCCGAACCCGGCAAACAGCAGCCCCGAGGCATTATCCAAAAAGCGGCTGTAACGGCTGTAAAACCGCTTAACCGCCGCGCCGGAAAACACCGTTGCCAAAGCAGTGAAATACAGCAGCGTTTCCGCAAACAGCAACAGCAGCACCCCGGCCGCCTGCCACCACTCCGACACCTGCGCCAACACCGCCGACATCACGCTGCTGAAATACACCGCCACTTTGGGATTGGAAAGATTAACCAGCAAACCTTTTTTCATCTCCGCCCGCACATCCGCTTCCGGCGCGGGTGCGGCGGATTCTTCGGCATGAAACGCCGCATTCTCCCTGACTTTCAGCATCTGCCAACCCAAATACACCAAATACGCCCCGCCCGCGCACACCAGCGCGGTTTCCACAGCGGGAAACGCCCGAAACAGCAACACCAGCCCCAGCATGGTCGAAGCCGCCCAAAACATCACGCCCGCAACAATACCCACCGCGGCAGCCACAGCCTGCCGGCGCCCGCGCAAAGCGGCGGTGCGGGTAATATAGAAAAAATCCGGCCCCGGGCTCATCATGCCCAGCAGATGTATCACGGCGATATTCCAAAGCATAAAACGTCCGAACCCGCCAAGCGGCGGGCATATCCAATTAAATCAGGCTTGGTTATAATATAGTCGAAGAAACACAGAATGATACGGCGTTGCTGCACCCGGCT
>NZ_BCWL01000153.1 GCF_001592185.1 Bergeriella denitrificans NBRC 102155 | reverse complement strand
AAATTAATTTATCCGACTATAGATGATAACGGCTTCATTTATGCGGAGCAAGGCCGTCTGAAAAAGCCGCGCGTGCGCTCCGTCTATACTTTCATGGCTGTATTGCGTATGATTTAGGATTTGCCTGTTTTGAGAAGTGTGAAAATGAGCCGACGCCAGATTATCCTCGATACCGAAACCACCGGCCTCTATCCCGACAGCGGCGACCGCCTGGTCGAATTTGCCGGCTTGGAAATGATTAACCGCCAGATGACCGAGCGCAACCTGCACCGGTATGTGCACCCGGAGCGCGATATGCCCGAAGAAGCTGCGCGGGTACACGGTTTGACGATTGAGGTATTGGAAGAGAAAAACGCGCCGCCTTTTGCCGCCGTGGGCAGCGAAATCGCCGAATTTATCCGCGGCGCAGAGCTGATTATCCACAATGCGCGCTTCGACGTGGGCTTTTTGAACATGGAATTTGCCCGTATGGGGTTGCCTTCGGTGGAAGAGCTGGGTTGCGAAATCACCGATACACTGGCCATCGCCAAGGAAATGTATCCGGGGCAGAAAAACAGCTTGGACGCGCTCTGTACCCGCTTGGGCGTGGACCGCAGCAAGCGCGTGCTGCACGGCGCATTAATCGACTGCGAGCTGTTGGGCGAAGTGTATCTGGCGATGACGCGCCAACAGTTTGACTTAATGGGCGGTGCTTCGGAAGAAAATCAAAGCGCGGCTGCGGCGGCGCCCGTATCCGTTGCGCGTACAGGCCGTCTGAAAGTGATACGCGCTAATGAAACGGAAAATGCCGAGCACGAGCAGTATCTCGACAGCCTGGGCGAAGCCTGCCTGTGGCGCCGCGGGGAGACGCAGGCATGAGCCGCCGCATTGCCCTGATTCCCGCCGCCGGCGTGGGTGCACGTTTCGGCGCGGGCAAACCCAAGCAGTATGTGGACATCGGCGGCAAAAGCGTGCTGCGGCATACCGTGGACATTTTTACCGCCCACCCGCAGATTGATTTGGTGGCGGTGATTGTGTCGCCGCAAGACGGATATGTACACGACGCCCTGAGCGGCACGCCGCCGAAAACCGCCGTATTCAAAGTCGGCGGCGATACGCGGGCGGAAACGGTACGCAACGGCATCAACGTTTTATTGCAACAAGGCTTGGCGGATGCGGAAGACTGCATTCTGGTACACGACGCCGCGCGTTGCTGCCTGCCGCCGGAAGCCCTGAGCCGCTTGATTGACGAAGCGGGCAGCCGTCCCGAGGGCGGAATTTTGGCCGTGCCCGTCGCCGATACGCTCAAGCGGGCGGCAGCGGGCGGCAACATTGCCGAAACCGTCGCCCGCAGCGGCCTGTGGCAGGCGCAGACGCCGCAGCTTTTTCAGACGGCCTTGCTGCAGCGGGCATTGGCGCAGGCGGATTTATCTGCCGTTACCGACGAGGCTTCCGCCGTGGAAATGCTGGGCATCGCGCCGAAGCTGGTGTTGGGCGATACGCGCAATCTGAAGCTGACCCTGCCGCAGGACGAAATCATCGTGCGCCTGCTGCTGGGTGCGGATGTCGCACACGGCTGACAGTCGGCCGCTTTCCATTTGCCGTCTTTTCAGACGGCCTTTTCCTTTTTGAGGGTAAATATTTATGCTGTTTGAACTTCAGCGCTTCTCGTTTCCGGTGTTGCACAAAGAAATCCGCCGCCTGGCTGCTTTGGCGCTGCCCATTTTGCTGGCGCAGGTGGCGCAGGTGGGCATCGGCTTTGTGGACACGGTAATGGCGGGCGGCGCGGGCAAGGAGGATTTGGCGGCGGTGGCGCTGGGCAGCAGCGCGTTTGCCACCATCTACATCACCTTTATCGGCATCATGACCGCGCTTAATCCGATTATCGCGCAGCAAAACGGCGCGGGCGATGCGTCGGCGGTGGGCGAAACCGGGCGGCAGGGAATGTGGTTCGGCCTGAGTTTGGGCGTGTTCGGCATGCTGCTGATGTGGGCGGTGATTGTGCCGTTTCAGCACTGGCTGAATTTGAGCGATAAGGTCGAGGGCATGATGGCGGACTATATGCTGTTTACCGGCCTGGCGATGCCGGCGGCCATGATACACCGCGCGCTGCACGGCTACGCCACCAGCCTCAACCGCCCGCGCGTGATTATGCTGGTGAGTTTTGCGGCTTTTCTGCTGAATATTCCGCTCAATTATGCTTTTGTTTACGGAAAATTCGGCCTGCCCGCTTTGGGCGGCGCGGGCTGCGGCGTGGCAACCGCGCTGGTGTTTTGGTTCAGCGCGGCGGCTTTGTGGCTGTATGTCGCCAAGCAGCGCTATTTCCGCCCCTACGGTTTGACGGCGCGTTTTTCCAAGCCCGATAAGGCGGCGTTTGCACAATTATGGAAACTCGGCGCGCCCATCGGCTTATCGTATTTTCTGGAAGCCAGCGCGTTTTCCTTTATTGTGTTTCTGGTGGCGCGGCTGGGCGAGGATTATGTGGCGGCGCAGCAGGTGGTCATCAGCCTGACGGGGATTATCTATATGATTCCGCAAAGCGTCGGCTCGGCAGCTACGGTGCGCGTGGGCTTCTCGCTAGGGCGGCACGAATTTATCCGCGCCCGCTATATTTCGGGAGCGGCTTTGATATTGGGGCTGGTTTTGGCTGTGATTACCGCGGCGGCTTTGGTATTATTACGTTTTCCGCTCGCTTCGATGTACACCGACGATGCCGCCGTATTGGAGATTGCCGCAGGCGTGTTGCTGCTGGCGGCGCTGTTTCAAATGGCGGACGCAACGCAGTGCATCGCTTCGTATTCGCTGCGCGGCTACAAAATCACCAAAGCGCCGATGTTTATCCACGCTGCGGCTTTCTGGGGCTGCGGCCTGTTGCCGGGCTATTGGCTGGCCTACCATTTCGGCATGGGCATCAACGGCTTTTGGACGGCGCTGGTGGTGTCGCTGAGTATTGCCGCCGTGGCACTGGTTTGGTGCTTGGAAGTGTGCAGCAAAGCGGTGGCGGCTTCGTTTAAGGCCGTCTGAAAACGCGCTCCGGCGGCCAAGTGCGGGTATTTTGCGCCCGAGGCCGTCTGAAAATTCCATTGATTAAGGCAAGACCATGCAAGTCCGATACGATACCGACCTGACCCCTTTCAATACCTTCGGCTTATCCGCCCGCGCCGCCGCTTTTGTGGCGCTGCACGATGCGGAAGCGCTGCGCGATATTGTGCGCTTGCCGGAGTTTGACCGCAAAAGCGTGCTGTGGCTCGGCGGCGGCAGCAATATCCTGCTGATGGAGGATTATCCGGGCTTGGTGGTGCGTATAGAAAACAAGGGCATACGCGAAGTGGGACGCAGCGTCGGCAAGGTTTATGTGGAAGCGCAGGCGGGAGAAATCTGGCATGATTTCGTATTGCATACTTTGGACGCGGGCTGGTCGGGGCTGGAAAACCTCAGCCTGATTCCGGGCACGGTCGGCGCGTCGCCGGTGCAGAATATCGGTGCTTACGGCGTGGAAGTGAAAGATGTGATACACAGCGTGCGCTGCTTCGATTTGGACGCGGACGAGTTTGTGGAACTCGATAACGCCGCCTGCCGCTTTGCCTACCGCGAATCGCTGTTTAAGCAGGAAGGCAAGGGGCGCTATGTGATTACGGCGGTGGTGTTTGCGCTGAACGAGCGTTTCGAGCCGGATTTGCGCTACGGCGATTTGTCTGCCGCCGCCGCGGATTTGTGCGCCGGCCGCGAAATGACCGCGCACGACGTCTCCCGCGCCGTATGCGCCATCCGCGCATCCAAGCTGCCCGATCCGAACATCTTGGGCAACGTCGGCAGCTTTTTCAAAAATCCCGTCGTTTCTGCCGAACAGGCCGCCCGCCTGCTGGTGCAATACCCCGATATGCCGCGCTATCCGCAGGCCGACGGCAGCGTGAAGCTGGCGGCGGGCTGGCTCATCGACCAATGCCGTCTGAAAGGCTTTCAATGCGGCGATGCGGCGGTACACGATAAACAGGCGCTGGTGTTGGTCAACAAAGGCCGTGCATCCGCGCAAGACGTACACCGCCTGGCGCGGCATGTGCGCGATGAAGTGGCCGCACGTTTCCAAGTAGCGCTGCACGCCGAGCCGAATTGGCTGCCGGAAAGCTACCGCCTGTAACCCTTACACATTACACATCACAGGCAGCCTCCCGTTTTCAGACGGCCGGGCTGCCGACATCAAGGAGTGTGCCGTGGCACAAACGTCGAAAATCAATACCTACACACGCATCATCAATACCAGCCTCGTTTTGTTTAACGAAGAGGGCGAGCGCAACATCAGCACCAACCACATCGCCGCTCATCTGGGTATCAGCCCCGGCAACCTTTACTACCATTTCCGCAACAAAGACGAAATCATCATCCAGCTCTTCAAGCGTTACAGCGAAGCGCTGCTGCATTATCTGCACGAAGCGGTGCTGCCCTCCAGCGTGGAAGATTCCATCAACTACATGGCCGGCATTTACGATGTAATGTGGGAATACCGCTTCCTGTTTAGCGACGTCAACACGCTGCTGGCACGCAGCGCCGAGCTTTTGGGCGAACACAACAACTTCACCCAGGCCAAAGTTTCGCCGCTGCTGGTCAACCTGCTCAACCAGCTCAACGGCTTGGGCATCATCCGGGCCGACCGCATCGCCATGAACGATTTGGCGGTGAATATGTGGATGGTTACCAAATACTGGTTCGATTTCGACAGCTCGCTGCGCGGCCGCACCAAGCTTACCGAAGATTCCAAAGTCCGCGGCATCCACCGCACCCTAAGCCTGCTGCGCCCGTATCTACTGCCGGAATACAAAGAAGAATTCGACCGCAAAATCAATGCCGTCGAAGCAGCCGCTAAATAGGCCGCATACTTTATCCGCCGCCGAAGCCCATAGCCCGCGCTTGAGTTCGGCGGCTTCTTTGCGTTTTTTAACATGGAAATGCAGTAATGGGTAAGGCCGGTTTATCGCAGCGGCGCTTTGTGGTACAGTCCGCACGTTAATGCCGCACGCTTAGAAGCGGCGCGGCTTCGGAGGAAGATTATGTTTTGGTATGTCATCGGCTTTTGCGCCGTTATCGTGTCCCTGCTGGCTTTGTGGGTGAATGCCAGCGCCTTCGGCATGGAAGAAGACGGCACGCCGCAATCGGAATACGAAAAAATGCTGGGCTTGGGCGCGAAGCTGAAAGATAAGGAAACCGTCGAACGCGAGCGCGCCGCCGCCCGCGTTCATCCGAATGATTGAAATACGTCGAACGCCAATCCTGCGACGGCGTGATTCCGCTTGATTGCAGAATTTAATTTCTCCGACGATACGGCGCAAACGCGTTTTCCATAAAAAAGGGACTAATAGACATTTGGGATGATAAAAATCGCTGAAAGCCCC
>NZ_BCWL01000152.1 GCF_001592185.1 Bergeriella denitrificans NBRC 102155 | reverse complement strand
GCCGCAAATAATCGGGTTGTAAAAAAACAACAAAAGTGAAAAGGTTAACTGTATTTAACAATAAACCGCGCTTTTTTCTGCCCCTCAGCCTGTTTTTTTACCCGCAAACCGCCGCGCAGCAGATTACCGGCCGCGCCCCGACCGCCGTTTTCACCCGTCTGCCGCAGACGATGCCTATGCCGCCCCGCGCTATGTTAGAATGCGGTATTTTATGACCATCCTTACGAAGGACACACCATGGCTATCGCTAAAAACTCAGTCGTCTCCCTGCATTATGAAATGTTTGATGCCAACAACCAGCTGTTGGACAAAACCGAAACCCCCATCGAATATCTGCACGGCGGCTACGACGGCATTTTCCCGCTGGTAGAAGAAGCCCTGCACGGCAAAGCGGTCGGCGACACCGTGGAAGTAGCCATGTCGCCCGACGATGCATTCGGCGAGCAGGATCCCGAGCTGGTACGCATCGAAGATGTGAGCGTCTTCCCGGTCGAAGTCGAAGCCGGCATGATGTTTGAAGCCGACGACCCGGAAACCGGCGAAGTCATCATCTACCGCGTGACCGACGTTGCCGACGGCAAGGCCGTTGTGGACGGCAACCACCCGCTGGCCGGCATGAAAATCCTGTTTAAAGCCACCGTTGCCGGTGTACGCGATGCTTCTGCCGAAGAAATCGCCCACGGCCATGTACACGGTCCGCACGGCCACCACCACTAAAGCCCGCAAGGCCGTCTGAAAATGCCCGCCGTTTTCAGACGGCCTGTTCCCATTTCCGCACCCGCAAAGTGCAAACCTTAGCCTGCATCAAACAATTTCGGAAAAAAGCAGGCGCAGCGGCAATGCCCGCCGCAATCTGTATTATAGTCGTCCCGTCAGCTTGATACCGCGCGGCTGCGCCTTGCGGCCTTGTCTCCGGTTGACGAAACGGCCATAACAACCCCACAGCTTCCCGCGGATAAACCCACACAAACATACGGCATACCCCATACAGTTTCATGAACGGATTATCAGAGCATACCCCATTGGTCCAACAGGCCGCCGAAGCCGGCATCGCTGCGGGCTTCCACGACATTGACGGCACTTACCACGCCGCCAAGCCGGAAGTATTGCAGGCCGTTTTAAACGCATTGGCAGACGGCGTTTCAGACGGCCTGTTTGCCGATACCGCCGCCGTTCGTGCAGACGAAGCCTGCTCCGTCGGCCTGAGCGTATTCTCCGGCGCAACCGAAGCCCTGTTGCGCGACGAAAGCGGGCATGAGCTGCAGCGCGTGGCCGTATATGCCGGAGAAGACGGCATGACTTACGCCGCCCTGCCCGCTCTGGCGGCCGGTTACTATACGCTGGAAGCGCACACCGAAAACCACACCGGCCGCGTCCGCCTGATTGCCGCGCCGCACACCGCCTACCAGCCCGCCGATTTGGCCGACGGCCGCCGCATGAACGGCCTGACCGTGCATTTATACAGCCTGCGCTCGGAGCGCAACTGGGGCATAGGCGATTGGACCGATCTGGCCGAATTGATGGCCTACGCGGGCGCGCAAGGCTTGGACTTTATCGGCATCAATCCGCTGCACGCGCTCTTTACCGCGCAGCCCGCTCTGGCCAGCCCTTACAGCCCGTCTTCGCGCGAATGGCTCAACCCTGTGTATCTGGATGTCGAACGCCTGGGCGTATTTCAATACAGCGCCCGCGCCGCCGAATGGTTGGAAAGCCCCAAAATCCGCCGCCGCATCGCCGCGCTGCGGATACCCGAGTCGGTTACTTATACCGCCGTATGGGCGCTGAAACGCGATGCCCTGCAGCTGGCTTTTGATGCCTTTATGCAGGAAGAATGCGAAACCGCACAGCAGGAGCGTGCCGCGTTTGAGCAGTTTGTCGCAGAACACGGCGACGCGCTCTACGGCTACGCCCTGTTTGAAGCGTTGGACCAATATTACAGCAGCCCCGGCATTTACGGCTGGAGCGCGTGGCCGGAAGCATTCCAAAGCCCCGACAGCCCGGAAGTGCAGGATTTCGCCCGCAGCCACCCGCAGGAAATCCGCTTTTATATGTGGCTGCAATGGCTGTGCGCCGCGCAGCTGCAGCAGGTCAACGATGCCGCCCGCGCACACGGCGTGTCGCTGGGCATGTACGGCGATTTGGCTGTCGGTGCGGCACGCGGCAGCGCCGATACCTGGCTCAACCGCGCGGATTACTGCATGGATATGTCGGTCGGTGCGCCGCCCGATCCGCTCGGCCCCTCCGGCCAAAACTGGAATCTGCCGCCGCTTAACCCGACCGCGCTCAAACGCAGCGGCTATGCGCCTTTTGTGCGCCTGATTCGCGCCAATATGCGCCAATACGGTATTTTACGCATCGACCATGTGATGGCTTTGTGCCGCCTGTGGTGGGTGACCGGTAGCATGAGCGCCGACCACGGCTCGTATGTGCATTACGATGCGGAAGTGATGTTTGCGATTGTCGCGCTGGAAAGCCGCCGCAACCGCTGCGTGGTTGTCGGCGAAGACCTCGGCACCGTACCCGACCAAGCCCGCAGCCTGCTCGACCGCTATCAGGTGTTCTCGTACAAGGTCATGTATTTCAGCAAAAACAGCCACGGCTTCGAGCTGCCGGAGCATTATCCCGCACAGTCCCTAACCGTCACCAGCACCCACGATGTCGCGCCGCTGGCCGGCTACTGGTGCGGCGCGGATTTGGCCGAAATGTACCGCCTGGGCAGCATCTCTTCCGATGCGGATTTTCAGACGGCCTTAAGCCGCCGCGAGCAGGACAAACGCAACTGGCTGGACACCTTCAAACAAGCCGGCTGCCTGCCGCCCGACTTCGCCATGCCGTCTGAAATCAACGACGCCCTGCTCGAAGCCTTTCTGCGCTACGGCGCGCAAAGCCGCAGCAAACTGTATGCCGTGCAGCTGGAAAACCTGCTGGGCGTACGCGACAACCTCAATATTCCCGGCGTGGCCGAAGGCTATCCGAACTGGGCGCGCAAAATGCCGCAGCCTCTGGAAGCCTTTGCCCGCCACCCGCAAATGGGCAAGCAGCTTGCCATGATGGGAGACATCCGCATGAACCGAAACCGCCATATCCGACGCGGCTACCACCCGGAAGCCGGAGAACGCCAAATCATCGACAGCCTGTTTGCCGCCACCCACAGCGATCCGTTTGCCTATCTTGGGCGGCATCGTGTCAACGACGAACGCGAAGCCGTGCGCGTGCTGCGTCCCGACGCGCACCACATCGACATCATCGACCGCCACACAGGCGCAGTCATCATGCCGTCTGAAAAAATCGACGAGCGCGGCCTGTTTGCCGCCGTATTGCCCGAACACGCGCCCGACTACGCCCTGCTGGTGACATACCACGAGGGCGAAGCCGCCGTACGCGAAGAAGATGACTACCGCTTCGGCAGCGCGCTGCAACATACCGATGCCTGGCTGCTGGGCGAAGGCACGCACCTGCGCCCTTATGAAACGCTGGGCGCACATTTCGCCGAAATGGACGGCGTATCCGGCGTGCGCTTTGCCGTTTGGGCGCCCAACGCGCGGCGGGTATCGGTCATCGGCGAATTCAACGGCTGGGACAGCCGCCGCCATGCCATGCGTCCGCACACAGGCAACGGCCTGTGGGACATCTTTATCCCCGGCGTCGGCCTCAACGCGCTGTATAAATTCTCCGTACTCGATGCCAACGGCAACATCCGCGAAAAAGCCGACCCCTACGCATTCGGCGCGGAGCTGCGCCCGACCACCGCATCCGTGGTGCGCGGCTTGCCGGCCAAAGCCGAAGCGCCCGCTTTCCGCCGCCGCGCCAACTCCGTGGAAGCGCCCATCAGCATTTACGAAGTCCATCTCGGCTCGTGGCGGCGCAATCCCGAAAACAACTACTGGCTCACCTACACGCAGCTGGCCGACGAATTGGTGAACTATGTAAAAGACATGGGCTTCACCCACATCGAGCTGCTGCCCTTGTCCGAATATCCGTTCGACGGCTCATGGGGCTACCAAGCCACCGGCCTGTATGCACCGACCAGCCGCTTCGGCTCGCCCGATGAGCTGAAAGCCCTGATTGACGCCGCCCACGCCGCCGGCATCAGCGTGATTCTCGACTGGGTAGCGGGGCACTTCCCCACCGACGACCACGGCCTCAACACCTTCGACGGCACGGCGCTTTACGAACACGCCGACCCGCGCGAAGGCTACCATCAGGATTGGAACACGCTGATTTACAACTTCGGCCGCAACGAAGTCAAAAACTTCCTGCAGGGCAACGCGCTCTACTGGATTGAGCGTTTCGGCTTCGACGGCATCCGCGTGGACGCCGTGGCCTCGATGATTTACCGCAACTACTCGCGCAAAGACGGCGAGTGGATTCCCAACCGCTACGGCGGCAGCGAAAATCTGGAAGCCATCGCCTTTTTGCGCCAAACCAATGCCGTCTTAAAAAGCGAAACACCCGGCGCCGGCTCGTTTGCCGAAGAATCGACTTCCTTTGCCGACGTAACCCGCGAAGCCGGCCTGAACTTCGATTTCAAATGGAATATGGGCTGGATGAACGACACCCTGCGCTATATGCAGGAAGACCCCGTCCACCGCAAATACCACCACGGCAAAATGACATTCGGCATGATGTACCAATACAGCGAAAACTTCGTTCTGCCCCTGTCGCACGACGAAGTGGTACACGGCAAACGCTCGCTGCTGGGCAAAATGCCGGGCGACTGCTGGCAGCAGTTTGCCAACCTGCGCGCCTATTACGGCTTTATGTACGGCTTCCCCGGCAAAAAACTCCTATTTATGGGCAACGAATTTGCCCAAGGCCGCGAGTGGAATTATCAGGAAGGACTGGATTGGCATCTGCTCGACGAAGCGGGCGGCTGGCACAAAGGCGTGCAGGATTATGTACGCGACCTGAACCACATCTACACCGCCCACGCCCCGCTCTACCAGCTCGACCAGCAGCCCGAGGGCTTTGAATGGCTGGTGGCCGACGACAGCGACAATTCGGTATTCGTATTCGAGCGCCGCGACCGCGCAGGCAACCGCATCATCGTCATCAGCAACTTTACCCCGGTGGTGCGCGAACACTACCGCTTCGGCGTCAACGCGCCCGGCCGCTATACCGAAATCCTGAATTCCGACCGCACGCAGTATCAAGGCAGCGGCATCGCAAACGGCGCGGACATCACGGCGGAAAACGTGCCTTCGCACGGCAAAGCGCAGTCGCTGAGCCTGACCCTGCCGCCGCTGGCCACGGTCTATCTGTATCAGAAAGCCGCGCCCGCAACGGAAATTCAGACGGCCTTGCGCGCCGACAAGCAGCCGGCGGTAAAAGATAAGCAGGCAAAAGCCAAATAAAGCGGCACCATACTGCCCCCGCACCGCGTTCTAAGCCGTCTGAAAAACGCGGTGCA
>NZ_BCWL01000151.1 GCF_001592185.1 Bergeriella denitrificans NBRC 102155 | reverse complement strand
GCCAACGCCGTAGCAGAAATAACGCTCCGACTATATTCCGCAGAGCAGGGCGCAGCCGGAACATTGCCCGGCCAGCTTGGAATTATAGCCGATTTGACTGAGTTTAAACAGCCTTCATCCTTGCTTTTAAACGGTTTTTCAGACGGCATCTTCTTCAGGCGCAGCGTCTGCTTCTATGTGTATCTGGCGGGTATGCTGCCATGCTGCGATGCAGGCATCGTAAGCCGCCAGCGGCAGCCTGACGGTCAGCGCGCAGTCCAACTGCAAATCCTGCTGCACCACCATGCCCTGATGCTGCCTGGCAATCCGGATGGCATCGTTGAGATGCGGGTATTCGCAACGTATGCGTATGGTTTTCTCGACATTTTTTTCAACAATATCCGCCGCCGCCAAGGCCTCCGCCGTGGCGGTTTTATAGGCATGAATCAAACCGGGTACGCCCAGCAGCGTGCCGCCGAAATAGCGCACCACCACCACCAATACGTCCGTCAATTCCGCCGAGTCAATCTGCCCCAAAATCGGCCGACCCGCGCTGCCGGAAGGCTCGCCGTCGTCGTTGGCACGAAACTGCATACCCTCCGTACCCAAGCGGTAGGCATAGCACCAATGCCGGGCTTTGTGATGGGTTTCTCGCAAAAAATCCACATGCTGCTTGATGTCTGCTACGGTTTGAACAGGATATGCAAAGGCGATAAAGCGGCTGCCTTTGTCTTTAAACTCGGCTTCTATCGGCGCGCTGATGGTTTTATAGGTTTCAATAGCCATAATATAAAAATTCAGACGGCCTTTCCGCAATCAACCGATGCCTGTGCATCGGCTGCCCACAGGCCGTCTGAAAGTTTCACGTGAAACAATTATAGTCGGATAAAATCAAAACAAGAAATATTTTATCATTTTGATTTTAAACAACTTTCTTTAATTCACCCACCAATTGGGGCACAACTTCAAACAAATCGCCGACAATGCCGTAATCCGCAATATTGAAGATGGGCGCTTCCGGGTCTTTATTAATGGCAACGATGACTTTGCTGTCCTGCATACCGGCGGTATGCTGGATTGCGCCGGAAATACCGGCAGCGATATACAGCTGCGGCGCGACGACTTTGCCGGTCTGGCCGACTTGGGCATCATTCGGCGCATATTCGGCATCTACCGCAGCACGGGTAGCTCCGATGGCCGCACCCAATACATCGGCCAAAGGCGTCAATACTTCGTTAAATTTTTCCGCGCTGCCCAAAGCCCGGCCGCCGGATACCACGATTTTGGCCTGGGTCAGCTCAGGGCGCTCCGATTGGGTCAGTTCGCGCGATACAAAGCGGCTCAGGTTTTGTGCAGGCGTTGCTTCGGTTTCCAGCACTTCCGCATTGCCGCCGGACGCAGCAGCGGCATCAAAAGCCGTAGCGCGTACGGTCAGAACCAATTTTTCCGCATCACTTTGTACGGTTTCAAACGCATTACCGGCGTAAATAGGGCGCACGAATGTTTGGCCGTCCACCACTTCGGTTAAATCGGATACTTGCGGCGCATCCAGCAAAGCCGCCACGCGCGGCAGCAGGTTTTTACCGAAAGCGGTCGCCGTCGCCGCAATATAGCGGTAATCCGTGGCCAAACGGGCCACCAGCGGCGCCAGTTCTTCGGCCAGGCCTTCGGCATAATGCGCGGCTTCCGCCCGCAAAACTTTACCGACCCCGGCAACCTGCTTGACTGCATCGGCAACGGCTGCGGCGCCGCTACCCGCCACCAATACGTGCACTTCGCCCAATTTGGCCGCAGCGGTTACGGCGTGCAAGGTAGCGGGATTTAATTGTTGATTGTCATGTTCGGCAATAATCAAAACGCTCATTTCTCGCTCCTTCAAATCACTTTGGCTTCGTTTTTCAGCTTGGCAACCAGCTCGGCCGCATCGGCCACTTTCACACCGGCCTGGCGCGCTTTCGGTTCAGACACTTTCACCACACGCAGGCGCGCGGCGGTATCTGCGCCCAAATCGGCGGGCGTGAGCTTTTCAAGCGGCTTTTTCTTGGCGGCCATGATGTTCGGCAGCTTCACAAAGCGCGGCTCATTCAGACGCAAATCCGTGCTAATCACAGCAGGCAGCTTCAAAGCCAGCGTTTCCTCGCCGCCGTCGATTTCGCGAGATACGGTGACTTCGCCGTCGCCGATGCTGACTTTGGAAGCAAACGTTGCCTGCGGCGCATTCAGCAGGGCGGCGAGCATTTGCGCGGTTTGGTTGGCATCGTCGTCGATGGCCTGCTTACCCAAAAGCAAGAGTTGCGGCTGCTCTTTATCCGCAATGGTTTTCAACATTTTCGCGACGGCCAGCGGCTCCAATTTGGCATCGGTTTCCACATGAATGGCGCGGTCGGCGCCCATAGCCAAAGCGGTACGCAAGGTTTCTTCGCATTTTTTTTCGCCCAGCGATACCGCCACGATTTCGCTGACTTTTCCGGCTTCTTTCAAGCGCACGGCTTCTTCCACCGCAATTTCGTCAAACGGGTTCATCGACATTTTGACATTGCCGATATCCACATCCGAACCGTCGGCTTTTACACGGACTTTGACATTGTAGTCCACGACACGCTTTACAGCGACCAGAGCTTTCATGCAATTCTCCTAGCGGAATTTCAAAAAAATGGGTTGGCGGTAGGGGCGGGCGCAAACGGCAGGCGGTGTGCTTTATCACATTCAAACGGCATCAAGCCAATCGGAAAACCGCAGCACCATATATGCTTTAAAGACAGGGTTTTTCAGACGGCCTTATTTATCTCAAGTATCCGCTTGCTGTCGGATATGCGCTTAAATCCTTGCATCATCAGGCTGCGCGGCCCGCTTGGCAGCAATACATTGCATCAATGTGGTACGAACTTCCGCTACCGTCGGAGTCACGCCGGCATTTCCGGTATTCCGCGCCCAGGCGGAAACCTGCACGCCGGTTTTCAACGGATCGGTATCGGTAAACACTCCGACCACCGGCGTATCCAACGCATTAGCCAAATGCAGCAGGCCGGTATCCACGCCGATAACGCCCCGGGCATGTTTGAGCAGATAGGCGGCCTGCAATAAATTCATTTTGTCGCACACAAGCGCAAAAGGCAGCGCGGCGGCAATCTGCTGCGCCCGCTGCCGCTCTGTTTCATTGCCCCAGGGCAGGTAAACCGCAGCGCCGCTTTCATCGTGCACTTTCTGCAACAACTCCACCCAATGATTAACCGGCCACAATTTGCTGTCACGGCTGGTGGCGTGCAGCGCTACATAATAAGGCTGCTGCACATTATTCAGACGGCCTGCTTCGGGCACGGTCAAACCAAAATCCAAAGTTTGCGGCAATTCATAGCCAAAAACCTGTGCAAACAAGGCACGGTTGCGCCAAACTGCGCTTCTGCCTTTTTCCACGGCATAGCCTTCACGGTAAAACAGAGCCGCCAAACTTTCGCGCGCGCTGGCCTTATCCAAGCCTTTTATCGGCGCGGCAGCCATTTTGGCAAACAGGGCGCTTTTCAATAAACCCTGGCTGTCTAAAACAAAGTCATAGGCTTCGTTTTGCAAATCTGTTTTCAGACGGCCGATTTCCCGCCACGTTTCCCGACTACCCAGCTGCTTACGCCATTGCCGCCAGCGCATACTGTGCACTTTTTTCACAAACGGATGCAGGCGCGCAATATCCGCAAAGCCGGCTTCACTCAGCCAATGCAGCTCCACATCGGGGCAGAAGCGGGATAAATCTTCTACCGCCGGCAGGGTATGGATTAAATCCCCCATACTGGATAAGCGCACAAGTAAGATTTTCATAACACCGCCTGTTTCACGTGAAACATTGCCAAAAAAAGCCGTCTGAATTTTATATAGTCAAGTAACTAAAATCAGAATAAGACAAACTCAATATCATCAAATCTTTCTGATTAAATTAATATAACTTATTGATTTTTAATATAATTATGGATTTCCACGGCATTTTCCAATACCACCGCGCCGGCTTGCATCATCAGCTCCCAAGCGTGTTCCACCGTTTCCGGCGCAATGCCGCGACAGGCCGCCGCATTGACAATCACCGTCCAATCGCCGCCTTTCAGCAGCTGCAATACCGTGGTTTTCACGCAGTAATCCGTAGCCAGGCCGCCGACAATCACGGTTTTTACCTGCTTGGCACGCAGCCATTCCAGCAGCCCCGTACTCAATTTTTCGCCGATGTCGTGAAAACACGCGCCGTAAGGGTGAAACTCGGGGTCCACGCCTTTCCATACGCAGAAATCGTATTCTTTCGCAGCCGGCAGGCCGTCGAGCAGCTCATAGCCGTAGCTGCCCACGATGGCATGGGATACCCAGGTCACATCGGCTTCCGGCAGGCCGGTCGGCTTGAGCATCTGCTCGGGCTTTTCCACCAGCCATTTCGCATACGGGCTGTGCGCGTCTTTCGTCATCACCCGCAAATCCGCCAGCAATGCCTGCGCGTTTAATTCCGCCACAATCGTATCGCCCTCGAGCACCGGCAACTCGGCCGGGCAAAGCGGCGAAAACGTCTTTTGCGCGTCCACATCAATCGAAACAATCATAGCCGTACGGAAAAGTTATACCATCGCGCATTATAGCAAACCATAGCGCAACAGGGGCAAATATCGCCGCCGCAAAAGCCGTCTGAAAAGCCTTGCCCGATTGGTTTTTTTAAGCATTTCGCTATATCATGCCTTTTTCCATTTTTCAGACGGCCACCGCCATGCAGCACACCATCGCCGCCATCGCCACCGCCCGCAGCCCCTACAAACAGAAATTCGGCATCGCCCGCCAGCCCGGGCTGGTACCCGCCGCCGAAGTCTGCATCGAGCTTCAGCCCGAATTCAATGCCGACAGCGTGCGCGGCTTGGCCGATTTCGAATACCTGTGGATCAGTTTCATCTTCCACGATGCCGTCAGCGAAGGCTGGTCGCCGCTGGTGCGCCCGCCGCGCCTGGGCGGACGGCAGAAAATGGGCGTATTCGCCACCCGCAGCCCGCACCGCCCCAACCATCTCGGCCTCTCCCTGCTGAAATTGGAGCGCATCGAAACCGGCAAAACCGTCAAACTCTATTGCAGCGGCGCCGACCTGCTCGACGGCACACCCATCGTCGATATCAAGCCCTACATCCCCTTTGTCGAAGCCAAACCCGAAGCCGCCAGCGGCTTTGTCAGCGGCAAGCCGCAAGAATTGGCCGTCATCTGGGCAAACGGCATCGGCGCAGATTTGCCCGCCAACGAGCGCGCCCTTATCGCCCAAAGCATCGCCCAAGACCCGCGCCCCGCCTATCAGGATATCCCCGAGCGCGTGTATGTGATGAATATTTCGGCTTACGAAGTAAAGTTTCAAATTCAAAACGATACTGCAACCGTGATTGCCGTTGAGTATGCAGATTAAAGTTATCCACAACTTTCAGACGGCAAGTAACGGTTGTAGGTGTAAGAAATCCTAGCGTTA
>NZ_BCWL01000150.1 GCF_001592185.1 Bergeriella denitrificans NBRC 102155 | reverse complement strand
TAGTTGTCGAACACGAAAAAAGCCGTCTGAAAAACCTGCGGCAGGCTTTTTTCAGACGGCCCTGCTGCGGCCGAATGCGCCGCAAGCCTGATTACTGCTGGTTTTGCTCGATGATTTCTTTCAGCATCGGCATCGGGCTGTAACCGCTTTGCGTGCGGCCGTTCGGGAACACCAAAGTCGGCGTGCCGTTGAAGCCCAGCTGCTCGCCCAGCGAGGTGGTTTCGGCGACCGGATTGTCGCAGCCGCCCGCGCCAGCCGGCATTTTGCCGCTACGCATCCAGTCGGTCCACGCCTTGGTGCGGTCGGGCTGACACCAGATGATTTCCGCTTTGCGTGCGGCATCGGGGTGCAGGCTGGCAATCGGCATCAGGAAGGTGTAAATCGTAACGTCGGTCATTTTGGCAAATTCTGCTTCCAAGCGGCGGCAGAACGGGCAGTCGGGGTCGGAGAACACGGCGATTTGAAGCTTGCCGTTGCCGCGCACTTCTTTAATCGCTTTGTCCAGCGGCAGGCTGGAGAAGTCGATTTTGTTCAAATCGGCGGCGCGCTCGTCGGTGAGGCTTTTTTGAGTGTTGACGTCAATCAGGTCGCCCACCAGCATATAGTCGCCCTTGGCATCGGTATAGACAATCTGCTTGCCGCTGACGACGACTTCATACAGGCCGCCGACGGGTGTTTCTGCCACGCTGATGACTTTCAGCCCTTGGTCGGCATAGGTTTTTTCCAGCTTGGCTTTCAAAGATTCGGCAACGCTGCTGCCGGCGGCTTTGCCCGATGCGGCTTTGGCGGCCGGTGCACTGCCTGCCTGATCGGCCTGCCCGCAGGCGGCCAGCGGCAGCAGCAGGAAAGGCAGCAGAATACGGCTCAATGTTTTATTCATAGCGTAATATGTCGTTGTTATTCGGAAAGCGGTATTGTATAGTGAATTCAAATAAAAAATCTACAGCGTTGTCTGCGCCTGGTCGTACTACTTATACAACAAAGCACACAGCCGACACCGTAGATTTTTTATCGGTATTCGCTATACAATGACAGCCCGCCTTTTCTGCCCTAATCCGCTATGGAAACCGCCCTGCTGCTTGCCGGAAAAATCACCGAGCTGACCCTGATTGTGCTGATGGGTTTTGCGCTGGTGAAATGCAAACTGCTGAAATCCGAGCAAAGCTATCCGCTTTCGGTCATCGCCCTTTATTTAATCAGCCCCTCTGTTATGCTGCACGCGTTCCAAACGGATTACACGCCGGAAACCGCCGCCGGGCTGTGGCTCTCGCTCAAGCTCGCGGTGGCGTTTCACATTGTTTTAATCCTCTTAGGCAGGCTGCTGAAACGCTGCTTCCGGCTCGATGCGCTGGAGCAGGCGGCGATGGTTTATACCAATTCGGGCAATCTGATTATTCCTTTGGTTGCGTCGATTTTCGGGCCGAAAATGGTGATTTACACCAGCGGCTTCATTATTGTGCAGATGTTTTTGTTTTGGACGCACCTGCGCCTGCTGCTGTGCGGCAGCGGGGCTTTGTCGTGGAAAACCATTCTGACCAATGTCAACATTCTTTCCATGCTGGCGGGCGTGTGCTTGTTTGCCCTGCAGATTAAGCTGCCCGCCGCCATTGATGGCGCGCTGGCAACGGTCGGCAGCATGATCGGCCCGGTGGCCATGCTGGTGGCGGGGATGCTGATTGCGTCACTGCCGCTGAAAAAAGTGGTGTTGTCGAAAAGGATTTATCTGATTGCCCTGCTGCGGCTGGCGGTCATTCCCCTGCTGCTGCTCCTGCTGGTGAAAGTTTCGGGCATCGCGGGCGGCGGCGGGCTAAAGGACACGGTGATACTCATCAGCTTCCTTGCCACCATCAGCCCGGCGGCGGCCACGGTCACGCAGATGGCGCTGGTTTACGGGCGCGATGCCGATAAAGCCAGCGCGATTTACGGCATGACGACTTTGCTGTGCATCATCACTATGCCGCTGATGATTGCGCTCTATCAGTGGCTGGTTTAGCGGCGGTGCAATCAAAAAAAAGCCGTCTGAAAAACGCGCGGCAATCTACGGATTGCGGCTTTTTTCAGACGGCCTTTTTGTCAATTCATAAGAGAAAAACGGAATGCGGCAGAGTATCCCGCATTCCGTTTTTTATTTTAACGGCGTTGCTTACGCACCAACCACTTTCAGACGCTCATCCAACGGTGCAAACTGTTTTTCACCCGCAGGCGCGGCGATACCGCCGATAAC
This sequence comes from Bergeriella denitrificans NBRC 102155, assembly GCF_001592185.1. Classification (GTDB taxonomy): domain Bacteria; phylum Pseudomonadota; class Gammaproteobacteria; order Burkholderiales; family Neisseriaceae; genus Neisseria; species Neisseria denitrificans. Next base: position 3,225 of record NZ_BCWL01000150.1, on the reverse strand, counting down.
CATTTGCGCGCGCAGCTTCCAGCTCTCCGGCAGGCCGTATTCTTTGGCGATGGCGGCGTCCGGCAGCGGATTGTAGTGTTGCAGGTTGGCGCCCACGCCCGCAGCGGCCAGCGTGGTCCACAAAGCGTATTGCGTCATGGCGTTGGCATGGTCGGCCCATACCGGGAAATTTTCGGCATAAGACGGGAACTGCTCCTGCAGACCTTTTACGACATCCTGGTCTTCAAAAAACAGAATGGTCGCCGCCGCCGCTTTAAACATTACCAGCTTTTGCGCGGTCGGCTCGAATTTGTCGGCAGGCACGATGGCGCGCAAAGCGTCTTCGACAAAGCCCCATACTTTTTCATGCTCAGCACCGAAAGCCACGACTACGCGGGTAGATTGCGAGTTGAACGAAGACGGCGTGTGCAATACCGCGTGCTCGACGATTTTGGTGATTTCTTCGTTGGACACCGGCAGATTTTTGTTTAAAGCGTAAATACTGCGGCGCACTTCCGCCGCTTGTTGCAAATCTTGATAAGCCATAACGGGCTCCTTTATATAAAAACGGAAAACGGAAAAAGGACTTTATTGTTTGTTGAACTGATTGTCCAGCGCCCAAGCGCCCGCGCCGGCTGCGGCAATATACAGGAAAATGAAGCAGAAGAGCGCGGCAGGCTCGCCGCCGTTCATAAACGGCACCAGCGGCATGGACGAAGCGTGGCCGATGAAATACGCCGCCGCCATCTGACCCGACAGCACAAAGGCCACCGGACGGGTAAACAGACCCAGCAGCAGCAACAGGCCGCCGACCACTTCCAAAATCCCGGCCACGCCGTACATCGAAGCCAGCTGCAGGCCGTCGAACATTTCCACATGCGGAATACCGAACAGCTTGGCCGTACCGTGCAGCATAAACATATACGCCGCAGTGATACGCAATACCGACAGCAAAACCGGCTGGAATTTGTTTAAAAAGTTCATAGCGTTTTTCTCTTGATATAGATGTATTGGGTGAAGCATTGAGTATGGCTGCCAGTATAGATAGTTTCCCCGCGTTAATATATACTGATTTTATTGAAACAACTTTTCCCGATAGGAAATCATGGATACGCTGTTCAGCATGAAAGTCTTCCGCCAGGTGGTGCAAAACGGCAGCTTCACCCGCGCCGCCGAGCAGCTCGACATCTCCACCGCCATGGCCAGCAAACACGTCAGCCATCTGGAAAACACTATTCAGGCCAAGCTGCTGCACCGCAACAGCCGCAACCTGCACCTGACTGAAGCGGGCGAAGAATACTACCGCCAATGCAGCTACGCTCTCGACACGCTGGATACCGCCGCGCAAGTGGCTGCGGGCGGCACCGACAAGCCGCAGGGCACGCTGCGCGTGACCATGCCTTTGTGGTTTGCCAACAAGCTGCTGAGCCGCTGGCTGGTGGAATACCGCCGGCGCTATCCCGAAGTGACGCTCGATTTGGTGCTCGACAACCGCCATATCGACCTGATTGCCGAAGGTTTCGACCTCGCCCTGCGCGTCGCCAAAACCCCTTCGCCCTCACTGATTGTGAAACCGCTGGCCAAAATCGAATTTGTGCTGGTGGCCGCGCCCGACTATCTGGCCGAACACGGCACGCCCGCCACACCCGAAGAAGTGATGCGCCACCAGGCCGTTTTGCCCAGCTATACCGACCAGCGCCATCTCGAAGTCGTACACCGCCAAAGCGGGCGCACCGCCGTCATCGACCTGCAGCCCGCCATGCAGACCGACAACACCTTAATGGTGCGCTCGCTGGTGAAATCCGGCGGCGGCATCGGCTACCAGCCTTTATGGGCAGTGCAGAAAGACTTGGACGACGGCAGCCTGGTGCGCCTGCTGCCCGATTACCTGCTGGCCTGCGAGCAGCTCAACGCCGCCTATGTCGACCGCACTTTTCTCAGCGCCAAAGTCCGCAGCTTTATTGATTTTCTCACGGAGAAAATCCACAGCGAGGGCATCTGACCCGCCCGCCGCGCCGCCCATAGCTTCTTTCTAAGGCACTTTTAAAATGATACAATCGGAGCAAGCACGCGGCTCGGCCTAGTGCCCGCCACAGGCGCGGCAGGCGGCAGCCTTTATCTTTCATTTTTGTTCGAACACAGCACACCATGAAAAAAATCCTCGTTACCGGCGGTGCCGGCTTTATCGGTTCGGCGGTGGTCCGCCACATCATCAACGACACGCAGGACAGCGTCGTCAACCTCGACAAGCTCACCTACGCCGGCAACCTGGAAAGCCTCGACAGCGTGGCCGCCGACCCGCGCTACGCATTCGAGCAGGCCGACATCTGCGACCGCGCCGCACTCGACCGCATCTTTGCCGAACACCAACCCGATTTGATAATGCATCTGGCCGCAGAAAGCCATGTCGACCGCTCCATCGACGGCCCGGCCGCCTTTATCGAAACCAACATCGTCGGCACCTACACCCTCTTGGAAGCCGCGCGCGCCTATTGGCAAACCATGCCGTCTGAAAAACAGGCCGCCTTCCGTTTCCACCATATTTCCACCGACGAAGTGTACGGCGACCTGCACGGCACAGACGATCTCTTCACCGAAACCACACCCTACGCCCCGTCCAGCCCCTACTCCGCCTCCAAAGCAGGCAGCGACCACTTGGTACGCGCCTGGCTGCGTACTTTCGGCTTGCCGACGATTGTCACCAACTGCTCCAACAACTACGGCCCCTACCATTTCCCCGAAAAACTGATTCCGCTGATGATTCTCAACGCGCTCGACGGCAAACCCCTGCCCGTTTACGGCGACGGCATGCAGATTCGCGACTGGCTCTACGTTGAAGACCACGCCCGCGCCTTATACAAAGTCGTCACCGAAGGCGAAATCGGCGAAACCTACAACATCGGCGGCCACAACGAAAAAGCCAATATCGAAGTCGTCAAAACCATCTGCGCCCTGCTGGAAGAATTCCGCCCCGAAAAACCGGCAGGCGTTGCCAAATACGAAGACCTGATTACCTACGTCAAAGACCGCCCCGGCCACGACGTGCGCTACGCCATCGACGCCGCCAAAATCGGCCGCGAGCTGGGCTGGAAGCCGCAGGAAACCTTTGAAAGCGGCATCCGCAAAACCGTACAATGGTATTTGGACAACACCGAATGGTGGCAGCACGTACTCGACGGCTCCTACAACCGCGAACGTTTGGGCGCATAACGCCCCGCCCGTTTTTCAGACGGCCTACAATCAGAG
>NZ_BCWL01000149.1 GCF_001592185.1 Bergeriella denitrificans NBRC 102155 | reverse complement strand
CTCCGACTATATATAACCGAGAGCTGTTCGGGATAAGCGAAGGCCGTCTGAAAATAAATTTGTGTTTTCAGACGGCCTTGTTTGCCTGGATACGGCAGGGTCTTATCCGGCTGCGGTTTCTGCGCCGGCGGGTGTTTCTGCGGTTTCGGCAACGGGTGTGTCGACAGGTGCTTGTCCGGCGGCTTTGGCGGTTTGGCGTTCGGCTTGGGTGGCAAGGGCTTGTTGGACGGCGGGGTGTTGTTGGGCGATGGCTTGTTCTTCGGGGCTGACTTCGCCTTTGAAGCGGTTGTTCAAGTCAAAGCGTTTGCCGCCGCGTGCCAGTGCTTTGAGGTAGCGGGGGCGGCGGCAGTGGTTGGCCAGTACGCGGGCAATCAGTGCGGGGTCGTATTGGGGCAGGGCGGCGGCGAGGTCTTGGTCGATGCCGACGGCCAGGGGTTTGAAGCGTTTGAATACGTCGTATTTGCCGTAGATGTGGTCGGCAATCATGTCGGTCTGTTTCTTTTTGCTCATGGTTTGGACGGCGGATTTCAGTGCGGCGCCCAAAGCGGTTTCTTGTGTCATGTCTGTCATATTCCTGTTGAAGGCTGCCCGGCTGTTGCTTGCCCGGCGGCGGGATGGTTTTTCGCCATTTTAGTATAAAGGGCGGATTTTGGCTAAGGGTTTGTAGGGTCTGTTTGGTATAGTCGGTGAAATTATAGCCATTCAACTTCAAAATCATGCGTCGTTAACTCGCCTTGCTGTACTACCTGTACTATCTGCGGCTCGTTGCCTAGTCTGATTTGAATTTGAACGGCTATAAATTTTGCTACAAGGCGGCGAGCCGCAGACGGTATCAATATCGTCAAGTTCCCAAGAAGCCTTAATATGTAGGCGGGGCTTTGGCCTGGCAGCAGCAAGGTTTTGCTGGGCTGAAGCCCAGCCTACGCGTTTCGGTTTTTGTGTGTAAAGCTGCCCGCGTCCCGCTTGTTTCGGCCTTAATCCAATCGTGCGATGTCGGGCGTATTGACGCTGACGCCGGTGTTTTGGGCGCGGTGGCGCAGGGCGTGGTCCATCAGGACTAAGGCGAGCATGGCTTCGGCTATGGGGGCGGCGCGCAGGCCGACGCAGGGGTCGTGGCGGCCGTGGGTGGCGATTTCTACGGGGTTGCCGTCGATATCGATGCTCTGACGCGGTGTGGCGATGGAGCTGGTCGGTTTGATGGCGAAGTTGGCGGTGATGGTTTGGCCGGTGGAAATGCCGCCGAGGATGCCGCCTGCGTGGTTGGATTTGAAGCCTTGCGGGGTGAGTTCGTCGCCGTGCACGCTGCCGCGTTGCGATACGACATCGAAGCCGTCGCCGATTTCTACGCCTTTGACGGCGTTGATGCTCATCAGGGCGTGGGCGATGTCGGCGTCGAGACGGCCGAAGACGGGTTCGCCGAGGCCGACGGGGATGTTGCGTGCTTGGATGTGCAGTTTGGCGCCGACGCTGTCGAGTGATTTGCGTATGCTGTCCATGTAGGTTTCGAGTTCGGCGATTTGCGAGCGGTTGGCGGCGAAAAACGGGTTTTCTGCGATAAAGGCTTCGTTTTCGAAGGTGATTTTGTGTTCGCCTACTTGTGTGACCCAGCAGATGATTTCGGTGCCGAATCGGGCTTTCAGCCATTTTTTGGCGATTGCGCCGGCAGCTACGCGCGCGGCGGTTTCGCGGGCGGAGCTTCTGCCGCCGCCCCGGTAGTCGCGGATGCCGTATTTGTGCCAGTAGGTGTAGTCGGCGTGGCCGGGACGGAATTGGCGGGCGATGTTGCCGTAGTCTTTGCTGCGTTGGTCGGTGTTGCGGATGAGCAGCGCAATGGGGGTGCCGGTGGTTCGGCCTTCGAATACGCCGGAGAGGATTTCGACTTCGTCGGCTTCGCGGCGTTGGGTAACGTGGCGGCTGGTACCGGGTTTGCGGCGGTCGAGGTCGGTTTGGATGTCGGCTGCTGCGAGGGGGAGGCTGGGAGGGCAGCCGTCGATGATGCAGCCGAGTGCGGGGCCGTGGCTTTCGCCGAAGGTGGTGACGGTGAAGAGTTGTCCGAAGGTGTTGCCTGCCATGTTCTGCTCTGTAAAGGGTTGTGGGAAGTGGGGGGATTTTAGCATAAAAGGCCGTCTGAAAAAGGCGCGGCGGTATGGTTGCTTGTCGGGCGGTTTGGGAATGGTTGTGTGCGGGGATTATGTAATTTTATTACCAGGGTTTAAAAAAGATGGATTTTTAGTATTTTAATATCATTTTTTTTTTGGAGTTTTCATGGATGTATGTTTTATATCATTAAAAATATAAATGCTATGGGTTTCTGCATATCTGCAACAGAAGGTGCATGGTAAAATAAGAAGGAAATTTGAAGGTTTATTACGTTTGGATGAATAAGGAGTTTGAAAATGTCGGGATTGTTTGTGCGCACTAATCCGATGAACCGCCGTTTGGCTGTGGCGGTGTTGGTCGGTATTGCGGGCGGTATTTTGTCGGCTATGGTGAAGTCGGGTTTTGAGGATATTGTGCCGCCGCGCCTGCCGGATGCGGTGCCGCCTCCTATCGAGCTTTTGCAGATGATGGGTTTGGATGCAGCGAAGATGACTTATACTTGGCTGAAGCAGGCGGTGAATTACGGCGGCAACGGGGTGCATTATCTTTTTTCTGTTGTGTTTGCCGTGTTGTATTGTGCGGCGGCTGAGGTTTTTCCTAAGGTGAAGATGGCTTGGGGCTTGGTGTACGGTTATGCGGTGGCGTTCGGTTCGCATTATGTTGTGTTTCCGCTGATCGGTTTGCCTGTTGATTTTACTGTCGAGGGGTTTGTGTCGGAGTGTATCGGTACGGCTTTGTGGATGCTGTGCATTGAAATCGTCCGCCGTGATTTGCGCAACCGTTGGACGGGGCTGCCGGACGCGTAAGCGGCAAACGGGCTTGTGTTGTTGTCGGTAGCTTGTCAGAATCTGTATTTTTCAATTTTTTTAGAAAGTATTATATGGACGCACTTTTGCTCAGCCGCCTTCAGTTTGCGGTGAACATCAGCTTTCATATTCTTTTTCCGGCCATTAATATTGCTTTGGCTTGGTTTGTGGTGTATTTCCGCTACCAGGCGGGCCGGCCGGGCGCGGATCGGAACGGTTGGCTGCAGGCTTACCGCTTTTGGGCGAAGGTTTTTGCTGTGTCTTTCGCTGTGGGGGTGGTGTCGGGTGTGACGATGAGTTTCCAGTTCGGTACGAATTGGCCGGGCTTTATGGAAAGGGCGGGCAATGTGGCGGGGCCGCTGCTCGGTTATGAGGTGCTGACGGCGTTTTTCTTGGAAGCGGGCTTTTTGGGCATTATGCTGTTCGGACGCGAGCGTGTGAGCCAGCGTGTGCATATGGCGGCTTCGGTGATTGTGGCGGTCGGTACTTCGATTTCGGCTTTTTGGATTTTGGCGCTGAATTCTTGGATGCAGACGCCGCAGGGCCATTGGGTGGATGCGGACGGTGTGATTCATGTGGCGGATTGGTTTGAGATTATTTTCAATCCGTCGTTTCCTTACCGGTTTTTCCATATGGTGACGGCTTCGGTGCTGACGGCTTCGTTTTTGGTCATCGGTTTGTCGGCTTGGCAGGTGTTGAAGAAAACGGCGAATGCGGCAACGCCGCGCGTGTTGAAAACGGGTTTGACTGTTGCTGCGGTGGCGGTGGCGGCGCAGATTTGGATTGGTGATGCGCACGGTTTGAATACGAAAGCGCACCAGCCGGCCAAACTTGCGGCGATTGAGGCGGTGTGGGAAACGGAAAAACCGGTGCCGCTGACTTTGATCGGTTGGCCGAACGAACAAACCAAGCAAACCGATTATGCGGTGAAAATTCCGTATCTCGGTTCTTTGATTTTGACGCACAGTTTGGACGGTGAAATCAAGGGTTTGGCGGAGTTTGAAGACCATCCGCCCGTGGCGCCGGTGTTTTTTGCTTTCCGCATTATGGTGGGCATGGGGCTGCTGATGCTGGCGGTCAGCTGGTTCGGCTGGTGGCGGATGCGCCGCTGCGGCTGGCAGCCGGAGCGTTTGCCGCGCTGGTTGCTGAAAACTTTTGCTGCCATGACGTTTGCGGGCTGGGTGGCGACTTTGGCCGGTTGGTATGTGACGGAAATCGGCCGCCAGCCGTTTTTGGTGGAGGGGGTGCTGCGTACTGAGGATGCGGTGACCCGAATCGTGCCGGCCGGCGATATCGGTTTGACGCTGGTGATGTATATTGTGTTGTACGGTGTGATGCTGGTTTCTTATGTGGCGGTGTTGAAGCATATGGCGGAACATCCGGAATATGAAACGGTAAGCGGCCGTCATGAAATCGGTAAAGGAGAGCGATAATGGATTGGGCTTATTGGCTGCCGCTGGTATTCCTCGGCCTGCTGGGTTTTGTGATGACGGTGTATGTGCTGCTCGACGGTTTTGATTTGGGCGTGGGCATGTTGATGCCGCGCGCGCAGGCTGACGAGCAGAATGTGATGGTCGGTTCTATCGGGCCGTTTTGGGATGCGAATGAGACGTGGCTGGTTTTGGGGGCGGGGGTTTTGTTTATTGCGTTTCCTAAGGCGAATACGATTGTGTTGGGTAATCTTTATCTGCCGGCGACTTTTATGCTGTTTTGCCTGATTGTGCGCGGCGCGGCGTTTGATTTCCGCGTGAAGGCCGACGATCATCATAAGGATTTGTGGAATATTGCTTTTATGATGGGCTCGGCAGGCATGGCGTTGACGCAGGGTTGGATGCTGGGGCGTTATGTGACGGCTTTCGGTACGGAGGTGTCGGATTATCTGTTTGCTTTGGGGATTATGCTGACTGTGCCTGCCGTGTACACTTTGCTGGGGGCGTGCTGGCTGCTGGCGAAAACCGAAGGCGCGTTGCAGGCCAAAGCCCGAACATGGGCGAATCAGGCTTGGTGGCCGGTGGCGGTGTGTCTGCTGCTGATTTCGCTGGCTACGCCTTATATCAGCCATGATGTGTTCGGGCGTTGGTTTACGCTGCCGAATATGTTTTATCTGGCGCCGGTTCCGCTGCTGGCGGGGGTGTTTATGCTGCGGGTCAAGCAGCTTTTGCGCCGTGAAGACACGCAGTCGCTGCGCTTTTGGCAGCCTTTTATACTGGTGGCGTTGTCGCTGGTGTTGTGCGCATTAGGCTTGGGTATCAGCCTGTTCCCCTATGCCGTTATCGGCCGCTTGGATGTGTGGGAGGCCGCCGCTTCCACGCCGACTTTGGCCGTAACGTTGATTGGCGTGTCGGTAACCGTGCCGTGTATTATTGCGTACAGTATTTTTTCTTATTGGGCGTTTAGGGGAAAGGCGAGCAATTTGAAATACGGTTAAAGGTTTATCGGTTTGGTAAAGGCCGTCTGAAAATATGGATTTTCAGACGGCTTTTTTTTGATGGTTGTGCTGCTTATTTTGCAACTGTATAGATAGACGTAGGACGGGCATCCTTGCCCGTCGCTCATTCATAGAAAGAGATAAACCTGTCAGTTAACGGCTTTTTCTTTGCCTTGCGGCAAAGCGACGGGCAAGGATGCCCGTCCTACTTTTATAGTCGGAGAAATTACACTCTGATACAAGG
>NZ_BCWL01000148.1 GCF_001592185.1 Bergeriella denitrificans NBRC 102155 | reverse complement strand
AAATGACGCTTCGACTATACCTGTATCCAAGCATAACCGAAAAAAGCAAAAACCCTGCTTTTCAGCAGGGTTTTCCATCAATCTGTTTCTGATTGATTAAGGTTTAGCGTAACCGTGTACACCGTTGTATGGAGACGGAATCCATTGGTCGCCGGTAGCAGGGGTATCAGTCAGAGGACGTTCGCCTTGTACTTGACCCGGAGCAACTTGGCGGGTTACCAAGCTGCGGATTTTCACGTCAACGCGGCGGTCAGGTGCGATACATGCAATCAGAGCTTCGCGACGTTTGGCTTTAGAAACTTTTTTGCCCAGTTTGGCAACTTCAGCTTCACAAGCGGCAGTCATGCGGGCTTGAGATTTACCCAGACCTACAGCAGAAATCTTGCTGGAAGCAACACCGCGGCTTACCAGGTAGTTGGCTACGACGTTGGCACGACGCTCAGACAGAGCTTGGTTGTACGCTTCAGAGCCCATAAAGTCGGTGTGACCTTCAACGCGTACGGTTTCTACGTTGGTGTTGCTCAGGCGTTGAGCCAGGGCGTTCAGAGTGTCTTGAGCTTGCGGACGCAGGTTGTCTTTGTCGAAGCCGAACAGGGTAGCAGCAGACAGAGAAACGGTTTCATCAGCATATTCAGGAGCTTGACGTACTTCTTCTTTATCGCCACACTCAACACGGCCTTGGGTGGCTTTATCGAAGTAGGTGTCTTTCCAGCATTCGCCGTAGTTGTTACGGACGACTTCTTGAGACTGGCTGCTTACAACATAACCGTGTTTGGTGTGCGCTTCGCTGGCCATAGCGGTGCCTGAAGCTACCAAGGCAACGAACAATGCGCTTAATTTCAGCTGTTTGGTCATTTTATTCCCTCATCAAAATTGTTATGTAACGGATACCGGGAGCCGCTACAACTTTACCAATATACAGGCCGCTATCTTTGAAATGGCGGCAAATCGGATGTATCAGGCTGAACTATAAAGAAGCCAAGGGCAAATTGTCAACTTGAAGCCGTCTGACCGTGCTAAAGCTGCCTGTTTTCCTAGGTTTAATCATGCCCAAAAATCAATTCCGTGTCATTTATTTATATAGAAATTTGGGCTTTGTCCGCCGCTTTCGTTGTACAAAAGCAACAAGCGGCCTGCCCTACGCGGCACACGCCCTGCCACCCCGCCCGATTGTTTCAGCAAAAACAAAAACTTCGATAACAAAACCACGGCTTTGCCCAAAATATGTTAAATTAGGCTGCCTTTATGTCGCACAAAATCCACAACACGCCGAGCTTTTTATGAAACTGCAACAGCTGCGCTACGCGCTTGAAGTTTACCGCCACAATCTGAACGTATCGGAAGCCGCCGAAGCGCTTTTCACTTCCCAGCCGGGCATTTCCAAGCAAATCCGCCTGCTGGAGGAGGAGCTGGGCATTCAGATTTTTATCCGCAGCGGCAAGCGCGTGGTTTCGGTATCTCAGCCGGGCAAGGCGGTATTGGAGATTTCGGAGCGGATTTTGCGCGATGTGCAAAACATTAAAAACATCGGCAGCGAGTTTACCGAACTCGACAGCGGCGCGCTGACAGTGGCGACCACGCCGACCCAGGCGCGCTATGCCCTGCCCCATATTGTGGCGGACTTTGTGAAACGCTATCCGAAAGTGCGCCTGACCATCAAGCAGGGCAGCCCTTCCGCCATCGCACAAATGGTCAGCAACGGAGAGGCCGACATCGCCATCATTACGGAGAAGCTGGACGACCACCCCGAGCTGCGCCGCCTGCATTGCTCGGAGTGGACGCACGCGGTGGTGGTGCCGCACAACCACCCGCTGCTCGACTGCCGCAATCCGCTCGACATCCGCGACTTGGCTTCGTTTCCGCTGATTACTTATGAATTTGCCTTCAATCCGGGCAGCAGCATCGCGCGCGCGTTTCAAAAAGCGCGCATCGAACAGCCCGAAGTGGTGCTGGCGGCGGCGGATACCGATGTATTGAAAACCTATGTCAAGCTGGGCTTGGGCGTGGGCTTGATGGCGAAAATGGCCTACCACCCGCAAAACGACAGCGATTTGCAGCTGGTCGATGCCGCCCATCTTTTCGAGCCGTCGCCCACTTGGATTGCGGTGCGCGGCGACACCTATCTGCGCGGCTATACTTATGAATTTATCGAAATGTTCGCGCCCAAGCTGAACCGCGAAGCCGTGGACCGTATGCTGTACACGCCGATTGTGGAAGACTTTTCGATTTAAGCGCAGGCCGTCTGAAAAAAGCCGTCTGAAAACGCAGGTTTTCAGACGGCTTTTATATATAATCAACACGCTTTACATGGCATGGGCGCAGCCCGACACCATTTTTTTCAAAGCCTGCGAATCCAAAATCTGAATGTGTTTGTGTTCGACCTTAATCAACCCGTCGTGATGGAATTTGGAAAGCGTGCGACTGACAGTTTCCAGCTTCAGCCCCAAATAGCTGCCGATTTCCTCGCGCGACATACGCAGGATAAAGTCGTTGGCGGCAAAACCGCGCGAATACAGACGACCCGACAGGTTCAGCAGAAAAGCGGCCAGGCGCTCTTCCGCACGCATATTGCCCAGCAGCAGCATCACGCCCTGATCACGGACGATTTCGCGGCTCATCAGGCGGAAAAAGTGGGTTTGCAGGCTGGGGATATTCTGACCCAGCTCTTCCATATGGGCAAACAGCAGCTCGCAAACTTCACTGTCTTCCAGCGCCACCGCATCGCAGCTGTGAACGTGCGAACAGATGCCGTCCATACCGATCAGCTCGCCCGACATAAAAAAGCCGGTTACCTGGTCGCGGCCGTCCTGGCTGGCAACGGTGGTTTTGAAAAAGCCGGCACGAATGGCGAAAAGCGAGGCAAACGGCTCGCCCGCGCGGAACAGATATTCGCCCTTTTTCAGACGGCGGCTCTGGCGGATCACCGCATCCAGCTGCGAAAATTCGTTCGGCATCAGGCCGACCGGCAGGCAAAGCTCGCGCAGCGAGCAGGTCGAGCATAATGTCTTCATTTGATGTGCAGCGTTGTGAGCAGACATAAAACACCTTTTATTGTTTTTTGTAAAAACTCGTGCTTTGCAGACTGACCGGGTATTGACTCATATCAAAGCAGGTTTATCATAGTGTGGCATTCTATCAAACAATCTTTCGTTTGACTAATTCCCCGGACACTCAACACCCGACCACTCAAAATGAAAATTATTCCTATACAAAACAACACACAAGCCGACCAACCCGAGTTCGACCGCGCCCTGATTGCCAGCCTGCCCGCCAGCGGCCCGCGTTACACCTCCTACCCCACCGCCGACCGCTTCCACAACGGCTTTCTCGAGCCGGAATACGTCCGCGCGTTGAGCCAGCGCAGCACGGGGGCTTTAAACAAGCCCCTTTCGCTTTACATTCACATACCGTTTTGCAACACCATCTGCTACTACTGCGGCTGCAACAAAATCATCACCAAAGACAAATCCCGCGCCGATGCCTACATCGAATACCTCGAGCGCGAAATGGAGCTGCTCGCACCGCATCTCAACGGCCGCCACCCGCTCGCCCAGCTGCATTTCGGCGGCGGCACGCCGACCTTTTTGAGCGACGACCAGCTCGAGCGCGTCTTTGCCATGATACGCAAACACTTCCAGCTGATGCCCAACGGCGAATACTCCATCGAAATCGACCCGCGCAAAGTCAGCCGCGACACCGTGCATCATCTCGGCCGCCTCGGTTTCAACCGCATGAGCGTCGGCATTCAGGATTTCGATCCCAAAGTACAGGAAGCCGTCAACCGCATTCAAAGCGTGGAAGAAACCCGCGAAGTCATCGAAGCCGCACGCGAAGCCGGCTTTAAGTCCGTCAGCGTCGATTTGATTTACGGCCTGCCGCACCAGTCGGTCGACAGCATCAAAACCACCATCGACACGGTACTCGGCCTCTACCCCGACCGCCTCGCGCTCTACCACTACGCCCACCTGCCGCACATCTTCAAACCGCAGCGCCGCATCGATACCAACGCCGTGCCCGGCAGCGAAGAGAAGCTCGATATGCTGCAATACTGCGTGCATACCCTGACCGAGCGCGGCTACGTCTTTATCGGCATGGACCACTTCGCCAAGCCCGACGACGAATTATCGGTGGCCCTGCGCGAAGGCTGGCTGCAGCGCAATTTCCAAGGCTATTCCACCTATGCCGACTGCGATTTGGTGGCCATCGGCGTATCCAGCATCGGCAAAATCGGCAGCACCTACGCGCAAAACGAGCGCGACATCGATGCCTATTACGCTGCCATCGACGCGGGGCGTTTACCGGTTATGCGCGGCTACCAGCTCAACCAAGACGACCTGCTGCGCCGCAACATCATTCAGGATTTAATGTGCCGCTTCGCCCTGGATTATTCGGTGTACGAAACCATGTTCGGCCTGAATTTCGCCGACTACTTCCAAACCGAGCTGGCCGATTTGCAGCAGCTGGCCGGATTGGGCTTGGTGCAGCTGCGCCCCGACGGCCTGACCGTTACTCCCAAAGGCCGCTTCCTGATCCGCAATATCGCCATGGTCTTCGACTACCACCTGCGCCACAAAGAAACCAAAGCACAATATTCGCAAACCGTCTGAACACGCTCGGCGCAGCAAGCGCAGGCCGTCTGAAAATCCACATTTTTCAGACGGCCTATCGCTTTCGTATTTTGAACCTGTTACACTACCCGCACAGCATCGAAGCCACAAACCGCTTCGCCAATATCGATTGATTTCACACACAAGAGTCGCCTATGTGCCAGCTGCTCGGCATGAACTGCAACACCCCGACCGACATTATGTTTTCCTTTGAAGGCTTCCGCAGACGCGGCGGCATCACCGACCACCATGCCGACGGCTTCGGCATCGGCTTCTTCGAGGGAAAAGGCGTGCGCCTGTTTCACGATGACAAACCCAGCGCCGACTCTCCCGTCGCCGATTTGGTACGCGCCTACCAAATCAAATCGGAAAACGTCATCGCCCACATCCGCAAAGCCTCGCAGGGTCAAACCTCGCTGGCCAACACCCACCCTTTCATGCGCGAACTGTGGGGCGAATACTGGCTGTTTGCCCACAACGGCCACCTGCTGGATTTCCATCCCGCCGACAACGGCTTTTACCGCCCCGTCGGCAGCACCGATTCCGAGCAGGCGTTCTGCTACATTCTCAACCGCCTGCGCGAACGCTTCGAGCAAAAACCCGGCGAAGCCGAACTCTTTGCCGCGCTGACCGAGCTGACACACGAAATCCGCGGCCACGGCCTGTTTAACTTCGTGATGTCCGACGGCGACAGCCTGTTTGCCCACGCCAGCACGCTGCTGCACTATATCGTCCGCAAAGCCCCGTTCGGCAAAGCGCGTCTGCTGGATGATGACGTGATGATTGATTTCGCCGAAGTGACCACCCCCAGCGACAAAGTGGCCGTGATTGCCACCCTGCCGCTGACCCGCGACGAAGTTTGGCAGCAACTGGCCGTCAACGAGCTGGTGATGTTCCGCCAGGGCGACATTGTGATGTCCGACAAACCGCAGCCGCCCGTATATATGAGTGTGGAAGAAGGTTTGGAAATCGCCCGCGCCGCCGGTGTATCGGTATAGTCATTGAAAATAAGCATGAGA
>NZ_BCWL01000147.1 GCF_001592185.1 Bergeriella denitrificans NBRC 102155 | reverse complement strand
GCCAACGCCGTAGCAGGGCTTACGCTTCGACGATATCGGGGAAGGCATAAAGCAGGGGCGGATCTGCTGACCCGCTCCGGCCGGTTTACGCGGCAAACATCCACGCGGTCAATACGAAATCCAGCGCCAAAACCGTCAGCGCGGAGGACACCACCGTGCGCGTGCTGGCGCGCAAAATGCCTTCGGAGGTCGGCACGCAGTGAAAGCCCTGGTGTACCGCAATCAGGGTCACGGCTGTGCCGAAGACCGCCGATTTAATCAGGCCGTTGGCGATGTCGTAGCTCCAGGTGATGTTGCTCTGCATCTGCGACCAATAAGTGCCGCTGTCCAGCCCCAGCCATTCCACGCCGACCAAATAGCCGCCGGTGATGCCCGCCATATTGAAAATCGAGGCCAAAAGCGGCATGGAAAACACGCCCGCCCAAAAGCGCGGCGCGACTACGCGGGCAACGGGATCGACCGCCATCACGTTCATCGCTTCCAGCTGCTCGGTGGTTTTCATCAGGCCGATTTCGCTGGTCATCGCGCCGCCCGCGCTGGAGGCAAACAGAATGGCCGCCAAAACCGGGCCGAGCTCGCGCAGCAGGGATGCGGCTACCATAAAGCCCAGCGCCGATTCCGCTTTGAATTTCACCAGCTGGGTATAGCCCTGCAGCCCCAAAACCATGCCGACAAACAGGCCGGACACGGCGATAATCAAGACCGACAGCACGCCGGCAAAGTAAACCTGGCGCACGGACAGGCGCGGGCGCGTAAAGGCGGTGGCGGATTTCGCCAGAATGTGCAGCAGAAACAGGCTGACACTGCCGAGCGCGCGGACGAAAGCGAGCGTATTCGCGCCCGTGGTTTGGATAAAGTTCATATCGTATGGTTATTCTGTTCGGTTTTACCGAAATGCTGTTTTTCAGACGGCATTGAAATCATTGGCGGAAAGCAGATTGCCATCAATATTGTGCTCAAAAATCAAGTGGCAACCGTCTTTAAAATCAAAAATCCGCAACACGCGGCCGTCTGAAAATTTGTTCAAATAATAGCGGGCATCTTCCAGCTTAAACCATGTAACGGCAAGCAGCTTGGGCGGCGTGCAACTGTAATTCACTGCCGCATAACGGCTGGCGGCATGGCGGTAAAAGCCTGCGGGAATGTCAATACCTTGAGCTTGGCAATACGCTGCAATTCTTGCCTGATAGGGTTTGGCTGCCATCTTAGCTTTCTTTTCGGACGGCCTTTGATGCCGTCTGAAATATATTAATTTTGCCAAAAATTTTGGTTGGGTTTCACCCCAGCAAATCCTGTTGCAAAGTCGTTTCCGCAGGGTAGCGGAAGCCGACGGGGCCGTCTGCCTCGCCGCCGACAAATTGCTTCACCCACGGCGAATCGAGCCGGCGCATTTCGGCAGGGCTGCCGGAAAACATGATTTCCCCGTGCGCCAGAAAAATCACCTGATCGACGATTTGCAGCGATTTTTCGATGTCGTGCGACACCATGATGCTGGTAGAACGCAGCGCCTTGTTGACGCGGCTGATCAGGTGGGCAATCACGCCCAGCGAAATCGGATCGAGACCGGTAAACGGCTCGTCGTAAATCATCAGCTCCGGGTCGAGCGCGATGGTGCGCGCCAGCGCCACGCGCCGCGCCATACCGCCCGATAATTCAGACGGCATCAGATGTTCCACCCCGCGCAGGCCGACAGCATTGAGCTTCAGCAGCACCAAATCGCGTATCGCGGCTTCGGGCAGGCGGGTCAGCTCGCGCATCGGGAAAGCCAGATTGTCGTACACCGACAAATCGGTAAACAGCGCGCCGTGTTGGAACAATACCCCCATGCGGCGGCGGTGTTCGTAAAGCTCGGCAGCAGAAAAGCCCGACAAATCGCGTCCTTCCACCAAGACCTGCCCCTGCTGCGGGCGCAGTTGGCCGGTAATCAGCCGCATCAGCGTGGTTTTACCGCTGCCCGAGCCGCCCATCACGGCGGCGAAATCCCCTTGTTTGACGGCAAAATTAATATTACGCAGAATCACGCGCCCGCCGTAGGCAAACTGCACGTTTTTCATTTCGATAAAAGGGGTGGTCATAGCGGGAAGCGGCGGGTTCAAAGCGTCCTATTTTATTGCTTATCGCAGCAAGGGGCAATTTCAGACGGCAAGGCTTGGGCAAGGGTTTGTAAAAACGCGTGAAAACGCAATACCGCTCTGCCTCGTTCGGGTGGTATTTATGCAACAATACGCATCGGATAGGTGTTCTTTTTGACTGAAAGGCCGTTTAGACATGAAATTTTCCAACATTTTATTCCGCAGCGCCGCCGCTGCCGCCACCGCATTGATTTTGGCCGCCTGCCCGAGCACGGGCGTCAAACCCGCGCCGCAGGCCGCCGCACCGGCCGCCAAACCGCAGGCCGTGGTCGCCGTGGCTCTGGGCGGCGGCGCATCCAAAGGCTTTGCCCACATCGGCATTCTCAAAGTATTGAAAGCCAACAATATTCCCGTCAAAGTGGTGACAGGGACATCCGCAGGCGCCATCGTCGGCAGCCTCTACGCCTCGGGCATGTCGCCCGACCGCCTGGAACTCGAAGCCGAGATTTTGGGCAAAACCGATTTGGTTGACTTGACCCTTTCCACCAGCGGCTTTATCAAAGGCCAAGCCTTGCAGGACTACATCAACCGCAAAGTCGGCAACCGCAGGATAGAGCAGTTTCCGCTGAAATTCGCCGCCGTCGCCACCGATTTCGAGAGCGGTAAGGCCGTCGCGTTCAATCGCGGCAACGCAGGGCAGGCCGTGCGCGCTTCCGCCTCCATTCCCAACGTGTTCCAGCCCGCCGTTATCGGCGGCCGCAAATATGTGGACGGCGGCCTGTCGCAGCCCGTGCCCGTTACCGCCGCAAAAAACCAAGGCGCGAATTTCGTGATTGCGGTGGACATTTCCGCCCGTCCGTCGAAAAATACCCGCGCCGGTTTCTTCACCTATCTCGACCAAACGCTCAACATCATGAGCAGCGGCGCGTTGCAAAGCGAGCTGGCCAAAGCCGACATCGTCATCAAACCGCAAGTGCTGGAGCTGGGCGCCATCGGCGGCTTTGACCAAAAAGCCCGCGCCATCAAGCTCGGCGAAGACGCCGCCCGCGCCGCCCTGCCGGAAATCAAGCGCAAACTGGCGGCTTACCGGTATTGACGGGCGAACCAAATGCCGTCTGAAAATCGGATGAAACCGTGATTTTCAGACGGCATTAGAGTAGTTGGAAATGCTCTGTTGTAGGGCGGGGTTGCTGCCCCGCCGTTTTGCCGCAAGGCAAAGATTGGGGATTTGGCCGGCTATATCTCATGCCGTGAATGAGCGACGGGGCAGCAAACCCGCCCTCGAAGCACGGGCATAAAAAGGCCGTCTGAAAATGTGGATTTTCAGACGGCCTTTTTTATTCGCGGCAGCTGTATGGTGAGCTTCCTAAAAAATCAACCTGCACGGTCGGGCTTTGGCCGGCAATAGCATGTTTTTCCAAGCTCAGGTACAGCCGAAGCCGCAAGCAGGACTTCGGCTATGCGCCGGAAGCGGCAATTCCGGCCAGTAATTCATATGAACGCAGCTGCGCGGCTTTGTCGTAGATGTAGCTGACCGCCATAATCTCGTCGGCGTTTACCTGCGCCTGCAAACGTTCGAGCTGGAATTTGACCGTATCGGGCGAGCCGATCAGGCTGCACGACATCATCGACTCCGCCATGCTCAGGATGTGCGGGGGCATGTGCGCGCCGATGCCGGGTTGCGGGGGCTGCATGCCGCTGCGGCTGCCGGTGACGACGTTCAGGAAAAACTGCAGGCAGGTTGAAGAAAGCAACTGCGCTTCTTGGTCGCTGTCGGCAACGATGGCGTTTACGCCGATGATGACTTTCGGTTGCGCCAGTTTTTCAGACGGCCTGAATCCGCGGCGGTAGATTTCCACGGCTTCCGACAGCATACAGGGTGCGAAATGCGAGGCAAACGCATAGGGCAGCCCCAGCCGTGCGGCCAGATGGGCGCTTTCGGTACTCGAACCCAGAATATACAGCGGTACGTCCAGACCCGGAGCGGGATAGGCGCGTACCCGCGTGCTTTCGGGTACGGACATCTTTACCGGGCCGAAGCTGAAGCTTTGGTCGGTTTCTTCTTCGGCAAGGGGGCTGAAGTAATATTGGATTTCTTCGATGTCCTGCGGGAAGCTGTGGGCGGAGTCGTCTTGACGGCGGCGGATGGCGCGTGCGGTGGCAGGGTCGGTACCGGGTGCGCGGCCCAGCCCCAAGTCAACGCGGCCGGGATACAGGCCGGCCAGCGTGCCGTATTGCTCGGCTACGATAAACGGCGAGTGGTTGGGCAGCATGACGCCGCCGGAGCCGACGCGGATGAACCGGGTTTTGTCCAGCACGCGCTGTATCAGCAGGGAGGTGGCGGAGCTGGCGAGATAGGGCATATTGTGGTGTTCGGCAATCCAGTAGCGCACATAGCCGTGCTGTTCGGCAAACTGTGCCAGTTCCACCAGGTTATCGACGGCTTGGGCAAAGGTTTCACCCTCCCGGAAGGGGGCGAGGTTGAGTATGGAAAGTGCGGGCATAAATCGTCCTTGGGGTTGGGTTGTATGGCAGCGTCTTCAGTTATAGTCGAAGAACTGAATTTCTGCTACGGCGTTGGCTCGTCCGGCTCAAAGAGGGGGCTTGACCAAGCTGCTGAAGCGGCCAGTCCGCCGACCCGTACTACTTGTACTGTCTGCGGCTTGCTGCCTTGTATCAGAATTTCATTTCTCCGACTATTCGCTGATAATTTCATTGTTTTTGAACGTTTGAGTGAAAGCAAGTTAGTCGCCGTCCCATTGGTATTCAATGCGGATTTTTTGTTGATTGCAGCTTTTTTCGATACGTCTGCCAAGGCTGCCGTAGTGGTACAAGCGGTTGTATTTTGTGAAAAGTTTGCAAATTTTAGAGAAAAAATACCCGCTTGTTGGTGGAAAAATATCTTTTTAAAGAACGAATGGTAGGGTTCATCATAGAAGAATACTATCGAAGAGCACTCATAAAATAGATTTTTCCCAATTCTCACCATCATCATAACTGATTTCTTTTTTATCTATAAGCCATTTGCCATTTCTTAATATTAATGTATATCTGAAGTTGTTTTCGGCTTTATTTGTTTGCTTTGTATATATTATCAATTTTTTATCTTTGTCTTCAATGTTATATATTGGTTGAGTTGATAAGTCATAATTTGAAATAGCACTGGCGGATAAAATATTTGGCTTTCCTCTTTTCCTATCTTTGGAGGTACAATATTTATTAAATATATTTTTTACTATCTTTCTATGTTTTTCAATATTGTCCACCAGTCCAATATCTATTGCATAGCTTTCCCACTCATACATTTCATTCATGAAACATATAAAAACATCTTTAGCAAACATATAAAACCTCTAATTTATAAATGTTAAAGTATCTAAAATTTTTCCATTATGGAAAATATCATAAGTGATTTCATTTGGTCTTGTAGTATTTCCACTATGTTATGAACTGTGACGCTGCTGCGCTTGATGGCTATCTTGGTTCGATTTGGCGGTAATCAAGGGGCGGGGCGAAATGTATCGTTGGAGAAATTATAGTCATTTAAAATAAGAATGG
>NZ_BCWL01000146.1 GCF_001592185.1 Bergeriella denitrificans NBRC 102155 | reverse complement strand
TTTGCTAAAACATCATACGGCCGGAAAACGAAAGCTGAATTGTTCCAAAAGTGTAAACAACGTGGCTATTTCCTACACTTTTAAGTGCAGCATCCGGTTTCTGAGCATATCGATTTAAATTCACAAACTTGGCCGTTAAACCCCGGGGCGTATTCAAGCAATAAAGAAAAAGCCGTCTGAAAAACAGGCATTTTCAGACGGCTTGATACGCGTTAAAGGCAGGAAAGCTCGTTCGCCATTTGCTGCTCAAGCGTTTCGCGCTGGCGGATGAGTTTGGCTTCGCTGCCGGACACCATCACTTCGGCGGCGCGGTTGCGGGCGTTGTAGTTGCTGGCCATGCTGGCGGCGTAGGCGCCGGCGCTGCGTACCACCAGGATGTCGCCGGCCTCGCAGGCGAGTTCGCGGTCTTGGCCGAGGAAGTCGCCGGTTTCGCATACGGGGCCGACGATGTCGGCGGTAAAGGGGGGGTATGTTTCTGCTCGGCGTTTTCGATGTGGTGATAGGCGTTATAAAGGGCGGGGCGCATGAGGTCGTTCATGGCGGCATCGACCATGATGAAGTTTTTTTCTTCGCCTTTTTTGACAAACTCCACTTTCGTCAACAGTGCACCGGCATTGCCGACCAAGCTGCGGCCGGGTTCAAGTATGAGTTTCAGACGGCGGCTGCCGATGCGTTTTTGCACTTCATCGGCGTAGGATTGCAAATCGGGCACGTTTTCGTCTTTATAGACGATGCCCACGCCGCCGCCCAAGTCGAGATGCTCGATGACGATGCCTTCTTCGGCCAAGCGGTCAACCAGCAGCAGGATGCGTTCGCAGGCTTCGACCAGCGGGCTGAGGTCGGTCAGTTGCGAGCCGATGTGGCAGTCGATGCCGACGATTTTGAGATTGGGCTGCCGCGAGGCGTGGCGGTAGGCGGCCAGCGCGTCGGTATAGGCGATGCCGAATTTGTTGGCTTTCAGGCCGGTGGAGATATAGGGGTGGGTTTTGGGATCGACATCGGGGTTGACGCGCAGGGAAACGGGCGCGGTTTTGCCCAAGCGTGCGGCGACTTTTTGGATGCGGTCGATTTCGGGAATGCTTTCCATATTGAAGCATTTAACGCCGGCCTCAAGCGCGTATTCGATTTCAGCTTCGCTTTTGCCGACGCCGGAGAAGATGGTTTTGGCCGCATCGCCGCCTGCGGCCAAAACGCGCGCCAGCTCGCCGCCGGAGACGATGTCGAAGCCGCTGCCGAGCGCGGCAAAGTGGCGGATGATGCTGAGATTGCCGTTGGCTTTCACCGCGTAGCAGATTAAGGGGTCGAGCGCGGCGAAGGCTTCGGTATAGCCCTTAAAAGCCTGCGTGAGCGCATTTTGGCTGTAAACGTAAAGCGGCGTGCCGAAGGTGTCGGCAAGATGGGTGTAGGAGGTTTGTTCGCAATATAGGGTCATGGTTATTCGTGGGCTTGTGAGCGGGGTTCTTTTGAGGGTTGGAAAATCGGCAGGCCGGTTTGAATCACGCCGAATTTGGCTTTATCGTCTTCTTTGGGCAGGTAGAGATTGCCCTTAAAGCCGCAGGCGGCCAGCAATAAGGCGGACAGAGCCGCGAAAAATACACC
Source organism: Bergeriella denitrificans NBRC 102155 (assembly GCF_001592185.1). GTDB lineage: Bacteria > Pseudomonadota > Gammaproteobacteria > Burkholderiales > Neisseriaceae > Neisseria > Neisseria denitrificans. Next base: position 4,053 of record NZ_BCWL01000146.1, on the reverse strand, counting down.
GGATTTCATGGCGGAAACTTTCTTCATGAGCGCGAATGTGGCAAGATTCGGTATCTTAAACAAAAAACACACAAAAAGCCATGATGACCGAAAGTGAATTTATCCGCCATACGGAAATTCTGTTTGCCCATATCGAAGACGAGATTGACGGCAACGGCTGGGATTTCGACTGCCTGAGCGCGGGCAATGTCTTAACCATCGAAGCGCAAGACGGTACGCAGGTAATCGTCAACCGCCATACGCCGAACCAGGAATTGTGGATTGCCGCCAAAAGCGGCGGCTACCATTTTGCCGAAAAAGACGGCCAATGGCTGGCCACGCGTGACGGCAGCGAGTTTTTCGCCGTCTTAAACCGGGTATTGAGCGAGGCCGCGGGCGAAGAAATCGCCGTCAGCCCCGTATAAATGCGCTAGAATAAACATTTTGATTCAGCTTGCGGGGCGCGACCCTGCAACAGGAAGGATAAACCATGCCGTTATTGGACAGTTTTAAAGTGGACCACACCCGTATGCACGCGCCTGCCGTGCGCGTGGCCAAAACCATGACCACGCCCAAAGGCGATACCATTACCGTATTCGATTTGCGCTTCTGCATTCCGAACGAAGAGATTTTATCCGAAAAAGGCATCCACACCCTGGAGCATCTGTTTGCCGGCTTTATGCGCGACCACCTCAACGGCGACGCGGTGGAAATCATCGACATCTCACCCATGGGCTGCCGCACCGGCTTTTACATGAGCCTGATCGGTACGCCCGACGAAGCGCAAGTGGCCGATGCCTGGCTGGCTTCGATGAAAGACGTTGCTGCGGTGCAGGACCAAAGCCGTATTCCCGAATTGAACGAATACCAGTGCGGCACTTACCAAATGCACTCGCTGGAAGAAGCGCAGCAAATCGCCGAAAACGTATTGGCGCGCGGCGTGAAAGTCAATAAAAACGAAGATTTGACTTTGGACGAATCGCTGCTGGCGGTGTGAGTATCGTCAGTGCGTAAATTCTGATACCCAGCGAAGCAACGCCGTAGCAGGATTGAATGCTGACGACTGTACCGGCCGCCATCGGGCAGATAAAGCAATATGCAGAAAAGCCGTCTGAAAACCATTAAGTTTTCAGACGGCTTTTGCCGTGACGCATACTCAATGGTCAACGGTAATGCCGCTGCTTTGCTTTTCCTTATCCAGTTTCTTTTGCAGGGTGTCGCAGGGTTTGTCGCAGTCGCAGGCTTTTTCCATGCCCAGGGCGCTGATGCCGCCGCAGCTGCCTTTAATGGCGCGTTTGGAGAAGATATAGCCCAGCGCCATGCCGAAAATAACCAGCAGAAACAGGCCGAAAGTCAGGAGAATGGTTTTCATAAAGTGTCCTATTGTAATAATGCGCGGAAGGCAGGCGACATTTCGCTGCGGTAGCCTTCGCCGTCGCGGATAATCAGGAAAACGGCCAGATTTTGCTCGCGCGCCAGCTTCATGGCTTCGGTTTCGCCGAGTACGAAGAGGGCGGTGGAAAGGCCGTCGGCGGTGGTGGCGTTATCGGCGACGACGCTGACGGATGCCAGGCGGTGGCTGATGGGGCGGCGCGTTTTCGGGTGGATGATGTGCGACAGACGGCGGCCTTGGTCATCGGTGTGGAAATTGCGGTAGTCGCCCGAGGTGGCCAGCGAGCGGTTATCGAGCGGTACGATAATGCGGGTGGCGGCGCCTTGGGCGAGATTGGGGTCTTCGATGCCGATGCGCCAGGGCGTGCCTTGGGCGTTGCGGCCTTTGCCGTGCAGCTCGCCGCCGATTTCGACAAGATAATTGCCGATACCTGATTTTTCAAGGTGTTGTGCGAGTTTGTCTACGCCGAAGCCTTTGGCGATGGCGGAGAGGTCCAGATAGGTTTCCGGTTGGGTTTTGGCTAAGGCAGCCTGCGTGCCGTTGCGGGTGAGCAGGATTTTGTCGGCGCCGGTTTGGGCGGCGGCGCGTTCGATTTCGGCGGCGGAAGGCTCGCGGGTGATTTCTTTATTCGGCCCGAAACCCCACAGGTTGACAAGCGGGCCGACGGTCACGTCCAATGCGCCGTGCGTGAGGGCGTTTAGGCGCAGGGCTTCGGCGGTTACATGGGCGAAATCGTCGGAGACGGGCAGCGCTTTGCCGGTGTCGCGCATACGGTTAAACCGGCTGATTTCGGAGTCTTCGCGGTAGGTGGACATCTGGCGGTTGACTTCTTCCAGCAGGGCTTCCAGCTGCTGCCGCATGGCTTCGGGCGGCGTGTCGGTTTCGCCCGCCAGATATTTGACGGAGTAGGTCGTACCCATGGTCGTGCCTTGCAGGGTCACGGTATCGGGCTGGATGTGGCGGCTGCAGGCGGTCAGGAGCAGGCCGGCGAGCAGCGCGGTAAACAGGTGGAAAAAACGCATCGGTGTCTCGGATAAAATTTCAGACGGCATTGTAGCGGAAAAAGGGGCGGCGGGGATAGGCGGGCGGTTTGGAAGCACGCGTATGATTTGCTATACTGCCGCGGTTTCACACATTATTCAGGGGAAAATTATGGCAAGAGCGCCGGCACATCTGCAACGCTTCCAGCAGCGTCAGAAGGCGCAGAGTCAGCAACAGCAGCTGGACGAAATCGGCAAGGCCTTCAAATGGCTGATGGCGCAGGGGCGGCCGCAGGAAGCGCTGCTGCTGGTGCGCCGCGCATTGCAAATCGCGCCTAAATCGGCGGCGGCCTGGAGCGATGCGGCCACGGCGGCGCTGCTGTCGGAGCGTTATGAGGAAAGCATACGCTATGCGCGCGAGGGCGTGAAAATCGACCCGATGCGGATGAATTTTTACGACGCGCTGTCGCATGCCTATGGCGCTTTGGGCGACTGGGTCAGCTGCGGCATCGCCGGGCGGGCGGCTTTGCAGCTGCGCGACCAAAAGTTCGGCAGCGGCGAATTGCCCGCGCTGCCTGCCGCGCCGAAAAAGCCAGACGGCAAAAAAATCATCGCGTTTTCGCTGTTTGGCAGCAGCTCCGAATACGGCGAACCGGCGGTGCTGAATGCGGAAATCTGCGCCGACATCTACCCGGGCTGGGTGTGCCGCTTTTATGTGGACGGCAGCGTGCCGGAGCAGGTGTCGGGCCGTCTGAAAAAACACGGTGCGGAAGTGGTGGAAGTGGACGCGGCGGCGCAGGCGTGGCCGGGTACGATGTGGCGCTTTCTGGCGATGGACGATGCAGACGCGGCGTATATTCTGTTCCGCGATGCCGATTCGGTGATTTCCCAGCGCGAAGCGGCGGCGGTGGCGGCCTGGCTGCAGAGCGGCAAGCTGTTTCACACCATGCGCGATTCCGGCTCGCATACCGAGCTGGTGTTGGCCGGGCTGTGGGGCGCGGCGGCGGGCGCGGTGCCGGATATGCGCGGCAAAATCGAAGCTTATCTGCGCGGCAAGGTGGAATCCGAGCATTTTGCCGACCAGTATTTTTTACGCAGCTGCGTGTGGCCTTATGTCAAACAAAGCCTGTGCGCCCACGACCGTCTGTTCGGTTTCGGCGGCGCGGCGGATTTCCCCGATAATACAGGCTTTGATTACGCCGTCAGCCATGTCGGCTGCAACGAGGGCAACGCGCTGGCCGAAGCGGCCGTGGATTATCCCGACGGCACGGAAGTGGTGTGGAAGCTGTATTCCTCGATTGCACCGCTGCTGAACAGCGATTTGTCGGACAACACGCTGCCGCAGGAGCGCTTGGTATGCGAATATACCGCCAAAATCTCCGGCGGCAAGTGTGCTGCCCGCATTCCGCGCCGCTATGCACGCGGCTTTGCCGACGGCCGCTCGCGTTTGACGATTACGCAGAAAACGCTGTCTTAACAGAACGTGGGCTCGGGATAAGCATTGAGATATTTTTATTGTTTTTAAAAATGTATGAATTTGAACAGACAGAAAATCGCCAGATTTTCATCATTCCCGCGTAGGCGGGAATCCAGGGCGTAAAATTTCTGAAACCTTGAAAATATTGCAGAAATATCAAACTTCTGGATTCCCGCCTGCGCGGGAATGACGAATCCTCACGGATTCTGTCTGCCTAAGAAAAT